>JANPDZ010000439.1:0-40401 GCA_031431735.1 Acidobacteriota bacterium
TTTGATTTTCGCTGATATATTTCTAAATGAAAACGTGATAATCCGTTTGATCGGTAATTGTTAGTGTTATGTTTCCAGGTTCTCGCCGATTTATTACATTTTTTAAGTGTCTTTCTAAATTTCAACTTCTATCCTGGTTTCAAATTATTTGATAGATTAAAGCAGAGCTTTTTTTCTAACAAGATTCTTTCTGATGATTTATTTATTTTGAAACATTTTTTTTTTGGAGCCAACATTTATGAAAATAATTTTAGCAACTGATGCGGCAAAACACAGTGACGGCATCATTGATTTTCTTAAAAAATTAAGTCTCAGGTGTCCGATCGAACTCTGGATAATATCTGTTATTGATATGGCTGTTCATTCCTCAATAGATATTTATGCCAATGGGTTTACTACTGCTACTGAGATTGAAAATGCGGTTATTGAAAACGCACTTAAGTCCCTGGAAACTACTTCGAAAAGAATTGAAAATATTTTTGAAAATAACAATATTTCGATTATAAAGGAGATTTTGTATGGATCGCCCGAAAGCCGAATAATAGAAAAGGCGAAAGAATTTCAAGCTGATTTAGTTATCGTCGGATCACACGGCTACAATCGTTGGGAAACATTTTTACTCGGATCAGTTTCTGACGCGGTTTTGCATCACGCCCCCTGTTCTGTATTAGTGGTTAGAAATCCATAGACAATTCCTTTTCTTCAAGATAATTGAACTTGAACTTTGTTAGATTTAAAATTTAAATAGATGATAAATATCAGAGTTATCTACATCTATCCAGATTTATATGCAAAAACCGGATCAATCAACAATCATTAATTCTCGAAAATTTGATGGAAAAATCCACCGATCGTGGAAAGCAAATTTTATTGAAAAGCAAAACTCACTACTACTATTTGTCGGCACATTTGAATCAGAAATTCGGCATCCCAAATTAGGTGTGATAAGACGCGGAACAATTTCGTACGAATATTATTGGCTTGATCGTTGGTATAATGTATTCCGATTTCACGAACCAAATGGGGATTTTCGTAATTATTATTGTAATTTAAATATGCCCCCGAAATTTGAAAACAATATTTTGGATTATATAGATATGGATATTGATATTTTGATTTCAAAAGATTTTACTCTCGAAATTTTAGACCGTGAAGAATTTGAAGAAAACTCAAAATTTTACGGTTATTCTGAACTTTTGAAATCAAAAACTTTTCAAACTCTGGACGAACTTTTGCTTTTGATAAATAATAAATCCTTTCCTTTTGCATAAAAATCAAACATATATAACATCTATTGTGTAAAAGGTTTCAGGAACATTTTCTTTCAGGAGAACTTGTTTTTATGAAGATCAATCTGCTTTTAGCTTGCCTTATCGTTTTATTATTTTCAGTATTTTCCGTTGCACAAAATAAAACGATCGTTACAACCAATGATGACAATATTAATCAACAAACTTTAGAAACAATTCCATCCGAACTAAAGCAGTTTACAAAATCTCTCCAAACTTTTAATCAAAGGCTCAATGATTTGGGGGAGTGTTTGAACAAATACAAAGGAATCCAATTAGGTGAAAAATAACAAAAACTGCTTTTGGGATATGAGATTCTAAACCAAACCGAACAATTATCGGCGACCTTAAGAAAATCATTAATTGAAACCGGCGAAAGAGTGGAAACGATACGAAGACGTTTAGGACAAATTCAATTTGATCTGCGGCCGGATAATATTGAAAAAATCATTCAACTTCAAGGAACAACGAAAACCGAAGAACTCCGCGAAAATCGGCGGCTGATATTAGAAGACGAGCGTAACACATTACAAAATTTGCTATTCGAAATTGAAAACAGATGGGTAATCAAATTTTTGATAATTTGAAACAAACAGAATTATTTGGACAGAGTTTTCGAAAAAATCTTTTTGCACAAATTAGTCTGAAATGGCTGATTTCTAATTTCATTTATCACTGAATTTCTTAAAATTTTCATACTTTTTAGGTTTGAATATTTCACCAAAATCAATAAACTTAACTTTATGCAACCACAAATAAAAGAAAAATCTATGGACAAACTGGAATTATTGCTGAAAAAATCTGAACTTGCAGAATTAGGCGGCGGAACAAATCGAATTGAAAAACAGCGTGCATCAGGCAAGTTGACCGCCCGCGAAAGAGTTGAGTTCTTTTTGGATGAAGGCAGTTTTGAAGAATTCGATAAATTCGTTGTCCATCGCTCAAATGATTTTGGATTGGAAAATCAAAAATATTTAGGCGACGGTGTTATCACCGGGCATGGTTTAGTTGATGGGCGTGAAGTTTTTGTTTTTGCGCAAGATTTCACTATTTTCGGCGGTTCTTTAAGCGAAACTCACGCAAAAAAAATCTGTAAAGTAATGGATATGGCGATGAAAACCGGTGCCCCGATAATTGGCTTGAATGATTCCGGTGGTGCCCGAATTCAAGAAGGTGTCGTTTCACTTGGTGGTTACGCCGATATTTTTCTGCGCAATACTTTGGCGAGCGGCGTCGTTCCTCAAATCAGCTGCATTTTAGGTCCGTGTGCCGGCGGGGCTGTTTATTCTCCGGCCATTACTGATTTCAATATCATGGTCAAGGATACTTCGTATATGTTCATAACAGGACCTGACGTGATAAAAACAGTTACTCATGAAGACGTCACTAAAGATGAACTTGGCGGTGCAATGACTCATAATGTAAAATCCGGCGTCGCGCATTTTGCCGCTGAAAACGACGAACATTGTTTGAGGCTAACTCGTGAATTGCTTTCATTTATTCCATCAAACAATCTTGAAAGCCCGCCATTTGTAATAACAAATGATCCTTCCGACCGAATGGATGAAAAATTAAATAATATCGTTCCAAAGTCTTCCAACCAACCTTATGATATCCGGGACATAATCCATAACGTTGTTGACGAAGGCTATTTTTTTGAAGTTCAGGAACATTTTGCTCCCAATATTGTTATTGGGTTTTCCCGTTTAGGTGGTTTTTCGGTAGGGATTGTTGCTAATCAGCCAGCCTATTTGGCCGGAGTCTTAGATATTGATGCTTCTATCAAAGCGGCACGATTTGTTCGTTTTTGCGATTGTTTTAATATTCCATTAATTACTTTTGAAGATGTTCCGGGCTTTTTACCCGGTGTTAATCAAGAGCATCTGGGTATCATCCGCCACGGGGCAAAACTGCTCTACGCCTTTGCTGAAGCAACAGTCCCCAAAATTACAGTCATCACACGCAAGGCCTATGGCGGAGCTTATTGTGTGATGGCATCCAAACATATCCGAACAGATCTAAACTTTGCCTATCCCTCCGCCGAAATTGCGGTGATGGGAGCCGAAGGAGCCGTTGGCGTTTTGTATCGGAAAGAAATATCTCAAAATGACGAAAATTATCGTCAAGATAAAATTGCAGAATTTGAAGAAAAATTTGCAAACCCATATGTTGCTGCTGAACATGGATTTATTGATGAAGTAATCGAGCCAAAATTTACGAGACCAAAGCTAATTCGTGCATTGTCGCTTTTACAAAATAAGCGTGACACCAATCCTCCAAAGAAGCATGGTAATATACCGCTTTAGATGTCACTTTAAGTGTCGGCAATCAGACACTTAAAGCTATTTATTAGTTCAGATTACTAACTACTTTTGAATTGAGCATTAATGTGTATTTTATAGAATCTACTTTAACTATTATTTGATGTTGGAACTATATGGACAACGCCCAACATGGGCACAAATCAACTTAAACAACCTTGATTTTAATTACAATTCAGTCAAAAAATTCGTAGGTAAAAACCTCAAGTATTTGGCAGTTGTAAAAGCTGACGCATATGGCCACAATTCGGTCGAATGTGCCAGGAAGTTAGAAAAAGGAGGTATTGATTGGTTTGGCGTTGCACTTCCCGAGGAAGCTTTGGAACTTCGACAAGCTGGGATCAGAAAATCAATTTTATGCCTCGGAGGTTTTTGGTTTGGTCAAGAAGAACTTCTCATAAACAACAATATCACTCCTGTGATTTATCAAATTGAAAAAGCCGAAAGTTTTAACAAGATTGCCGAAAGGCAAAATATCATCGCTTCTGTTCACATCAAGATCGATACCGGAATGGGTCGAATCGGTGTTCGTTTCGACCAAATCAAGGATTTTGCTGAAAAATTAATGAAATTAAAAAATCTAAAAGTTGATGGGTTAATGACACATTTTGCGGCGGCTGATAATTTATTCGAAAATGATTTCACAAACCTTCAAATCAATAGATTTTACGAAACCCTGGAAATATTTCAAGAAAAAGGTTTTCGCCCCATTTATATTGATCTGGCAAATTCTCCGGGGGCGATCGCACACCAAAGATCACATGGCAATTTGGTCAGACTTGGTGGGGTTCTATATGGATTAGGTGGCGATGTTTTACCAAAAAATATCGAAATCCCAAAGATCAAGCCTGTTTTATCGCTCTATTCGCAAATTACTCACTTGAAAATGGTACCAAAAGGCGAATCTTTAGGTTACAGTCGCAAATTTATAACACTTAAAGATTCAATGATTGCAACGATTCCTGTTGGTTATCAAGATGGATTACCACGGGTTCTTTCAAATAAGGGGAGAGTGCTTGTAAATGGTTCATTTGCTCCGATTGTCGGAAATATTTCAATGGATTGGACAATTATAGATGTAACCCACGTGCCTGATGTACAACTTCAAGATAATGTCGCTATTATTGGTAATCAGAAAGGTTTACAAATTACTGCTGAAGAAATTGCCCAAATCTCTGATACTATTTCATACGAAATAACCTGCGGAATAAATCGTCGCGTAACTCGAAAATATGTTGGAAGCTAATAAAAGCAAGCTGTTTGAATCAATGTTTTCAATCTATAATCGAAACTTGTTAAAGCGACGCTTTAACTCTGTCCGTGTTTCAGGTTTAGATTTTTTATTAAAGCATAGTTCGATATTACCGCATATAATTTATTGTAATCATTCAAGTTGGTGGGATGGACTTGTCGCTTTTCAGATTTCTCAACAAACTAAATTAAATAGTTTTATTATGATGGAGGAAAAACACTTGAAAAGATTTTTCCTTTTTCGTAAGTTAGGTGCATTTTCGATAAATAGAGACAGCCCAAGACAATCCTTAAAAAGTATCAACTATGCTGTAAATGTCATTAAAATGAATGTTGGCAGAACACTTTGGATTTTCCCACAAGGTGAAATCGTCAATAACGATTTTCGCCCCATTTTTTTCTATAATGGATTGGGCAAAATTGTCGAAAAAGTGGGACGTTGTTTTGTTACTTCCCTTTCGATTCGTTATGAGTTTCGTGGTAATTATAAACCTGAGATTTTTGTAAGACTTGCTGAACCTGAATTTGTTCAACCCGAAATTGGTTTTAGCCATAAAATGTTGACACAAACTTTTGCCGAAAAGATGGCCACAAATTTAGATTTACTAAAAAATGAGATCGTAAATAACACGCTACAAAATTATCATTCTATTATTTAAGGTTGCATTATGACTCTGCCTTTGGCTTCAAATATTGAGATACCCGTATTGCATGAACTTTATGCTGTTGGTGGAAAAGAAGATGTCCGTTATTTGTATATCCGTTTAATTTCTTACTTCCCTTCGTTATCGGACGCAGAAATTAATGTTATCAAATCAGGTAAATTAAAAAATTGGAAAACTGCCGTTCAAAAAGCCGGTAAATATCTTGCCGAACAAAATTTAATTCTGCGCAATTATGGAGTATGGCAATTAACCGAGAAAGGGAAAAAAACAATTGAAACCGAAACAGACGGTATTTTGTTTTCAAACTCAAATAATGAAAATGCTATTTTAACACACAAAGCCATTCAAACAATGTTGGTCAGTATCGGGGAATATTTAGGATATTTTGCCGAAACCGAATTCCAATTTTATGATGTCGTTTGGCGCGAAACTCCTAATAATCAAAGATTATCACATGTTTTTGAAGTGCAAAGTAAAGGCAATCTTGATTCTGCCTTTGCTAAACTTAAAAGGGCTCACGATGCACAGCGTTCAAACATATTTTTGGTGCTTTCAACCGAACGCGATACAAACCGCGCAGCAAGCTCTATTAACCGGGAGTTTCGTGAACTTGAAAATGTTATTAATATCATTAGTTTTTTTGAAATCAAAAAAATTCACGATAACCTTGCTTCAATCGCTAAATTTCTGCCAAAGTTTCTTCGCGCTTAAAATATTTGCCACAAATGCTGTAAAATAATACTGTTTTATCAAAATACTTTTCTACAAAAAGGAGACCAAATGAATTTTCCGCTGAGTTTTAGCTTTAAGTTAATGGCATTAGCAAGCCAAATCTATATCCGTGATGCAAACGGAAACCTTAACGGTTACGTCAAGCAAAAGATGTTTAAACTAAAAGAAGACATCAATATTTTTGCAGACGAAAAACAAACACAATTACTTTTTAATATCAAAGCTGACCGAATGATTGATTGGTCAGCTAATTATGGTTTTACAGATGCCCGAGGAAGTTTTCTCGGCTCAATCAAACGACAAGGGATGAGGTCTATTTGGAAAGCCAGTTATGATATTTTTGATTCAAACGGCAATCCAGCCTATAAAATTACAGAGGAAAACGGTTGGATAAAGGTCGGTGATGCTCTATTTGGCCAATTGCCGCTGGTCAGTATTCTTTCCGGTTATGTGTTTAATCCGGCATATCTTGTAACTAGAAGTGACGGAACCGTGATAGCGCGATTGAAAAAGCAACCCGCATTTTTTGAAGGCAAATTCGTACTTGAAAATCTCGCGCAAATTTCCACTGAGGAGGAAGCGCGACTTGTCTTAGGAGTTTTGATGATGATGTTGCTTGAACGAAGACGCGGCTAGTTTATGACTGATGAAACGCCGATTCGTCGGCAGTATTTGGAAATCAAAGCCAATCACCAAGACGCAATTTTATTATTCCGTCTTGGTGATTTTTACGAAGCGTTTGATGACGATGCGCGGCTGATGGCGCGCGAACTCGATATTGTTTTGACTTCCAAACCGATGGGAAAAGGAATGCGTGTGCCGCTTGCCGGTGTTCCTTATCATTCACTCGAAAGACATCTCGCAACTTTGATTTCACGTGGTCACCGTGTCGCTATTTGTGAACAGCTTTCTTCAAATCCGATCAAAGGTAAAAATAGTAAACGGCTGATTCACCGTGAAGTTACGAGAATCGTCACGGCCGGGACGATCATCGAACCACAACTATTAGAAAGTAATTCAAATAATTATCTTTGCGCTTTTTTTAGTGATGGTAATCGTACCGGAATTGCTTATGCAGACATTTCAACCGGAGATTTCGCGGCAACGGAAATTGATAATATTGACGCTTTAAGTGAAATTTCGAGACTTGCCCCGGCTGAAATTTTGATTACTGATACACAAGAAGCCTTTAGTAATCGTGATTTGCCACTTTTTGTAACACGGCTGAACTCAACAATTTTCAAATATGAAACTGCACAAAAGGCGCTTCTGAATCATTTCAACTCGACAACATTAAAGCCTTTTGGAATAGAAAATTTACCGCTTGCCGTTTCAGCAGCCGGTGCCATTATTTCTTATCTTAAGGAATCTCAATTTGGCGGAGCTGAAAATCTAAATAGATTAACGAGCTACGATTTTCGAGAGTATATGATTCTCGACCAAAACTCAGTCCGTAGTCTGGAAATTTTTCAAAGTTCCGCCGGAACAAGTCTTTTATCGGTCATTGACAAAACCCGTACGCCTCTCGGTGGAAGACTTTTGCGCCGTTGGCTGAGACAACCATTGCTTGACACTTCTGAAATTTATCGAAGACAGGAACATCTCGGATGGTTTAGTGATAATTCCTCAGAAAGAGATGCTGTGCGCGAAATTCTTGTTCAAATTAAAGATTTAGAAAGGCTTTCGAGCCGTGCCAAAGCCAACTATATTTCAGCTTATGAACTTCGTGCACTTGGCAAAAGCCTTGAATTAATTCCAAAACTTAAACAAATCCTTCAAAAAGATAATGTTCGATTCGGGCAACTTATAGCACATCTTCCAAATTGCGATAAATCAGCAAAATTAATTGATTCTTCAATTTCAGACGAATTACCGATAAGAAATACAGATCAGGTTGGAATTATCAAAAATGGATATTCTGAAGAATTAAATAAGCTTCGGGATAGTTTACAAAATGGTAAAGGATTTCTCGCCGCGCTCGAAAAACGTGAACGCGAACGAACCGGCATTAAATCTCTGCGGGTTGGTTTTAATAAAATTTTCGGTTATTTCATTGAGATTTCAAAATCCAATCTGCATCTTGTTCCTACCGATTATTCGCGCAAACAAACTCTCGTTCCCGCTGAAAGATTCATAACTTTAGAACTGAAAGAACACGAATCCTTAGTTATTCACGCCCAGGAGAGAATTTCCGAACTTGAAAATTCAATATTCAGACAGATTTGTTTTGAAGTTGGCAAAAACCGTCCGGAGATTCTACTGGCAGCTCAAACTATTGCCTATCTTGATGTAATTTCTTCGCTGGCAGAAGTTGCTGAAAAGCATAATTATGTACGCCCGACTGTCAATGAAACTTCCCTTTTGCGTATCAAAAAAGGGCGGCATCCGGTTGTAGAAAAGATTTTCCTTGAAAATCAAAATAAATTTATCGGCAATGATGCTGCTTTAGGCGGTAACGGAGCTCCGCAAATTGCGCTGATTACGGGACCGAATGCTTCTGGAAAATCAACCTATCTAAGACAGGTCGCGTTAATTGTATTACTTGCACAAATCGGTTCATTTGTGCCGGCTGACGAAGCAGTCATCGGAATTTGTGACCGGATTTTTACTCGCATAGGACTTTATGACCGAATTGGAGACGGTCAATCAACCTTTATGACAGAGATGATTGAAACGGCTGAAATTCTTCATCATGCAAGTCCGCGAAGCCTGATTCTGTTTGATGAACTCGGGCGCGGCACCTCGACTTTCGATGGTTTGGCAGTTGCCCGGGCTGTTCTCGAATTCATTCATAACCACCCGAAACTACAAACTAAAACACTATTCGCGACGCATTATCACGAACTTGCAGAACTTTCCGACACATTGCCGAGGCTTGAAAATTTACATTTTCTGATCGAAGAAAAATCAGGGGAATTAATTTTCAAATACAAACTCGAAAAAGGAATTGCCCTAAAAAGCTACGGAGTTTATGCCGCTAAACTTGCGGGATTACCAAAACCTGTTATCAGACGTGCGATTGAGCTTTTGGCAGAATATGATATTTCAAATGAACACCAAGCAAATAATGCAGTTCAAAAAGCAAATTTTTCAAATCAAATTGAAAGCAGATTGTCGGAATTAGACTTAGATTCAATTTCTCCGGTTGAAGCGTTGATGAAACTATATGAATTAAAAAAATTGGCATATTCAACTTCCATTGGCGAAAATAATACAGAATTAGAACGTGCAACCGGATAAAAAGCTATGTCCACAACTTTCGTCGAAAAAATAAAAAAGCTAATATCAATAATTTTTCGCCTTTACGATAAATTTTGGGAAGAAGATATTTTGAGCCGTTCGGCACAAGTTGCTTTTTATCTTTCATTTTCGCTTTTTCCGCTTTTACTGTTTTTGGTTAATTTATTCGGTTTGATTTTGGGGCAAGCTGACGATTTAAGATTGGAATTGTTTTCTTATTTACGTCAAATAATGCCGACTTCGGCTTACGTTTTAGTCCAAAAAACAATTTTGGAAGTGACGGAAAATAGTTCAGGGGGTAAATTAACATTCGGATTTCTCGTCGCGCTGTGGTCGGCTTCAGCCGGAATGGATAGTTTTCGCGTCGCCCTCAATCACGTTTATCGAATCAAAGAAACAAGGTCGTGGTGGAAAACAAAATTCGATTCTTTGATGCTCACATTACTCTTGATTATCCTATTATCATTTGTTTTGGGTATTGTTTTTTACGGTTGGAAATTTCTTTCATTGCTGCTTTCATTGATAAATTTGCCGGTTGAATCCTTTGTGATTTTGCAAATAATTCAATGGCTTACATTTATTTTGGTTTTGCTTTTGACCTTCGGTTTAGTTTATAAATATTTGCCGAATCATAAAGATATAAAATTCAGATGGGTTTCTCCGGGATCCGTAACCGCCATTCTTTTATGGCTTTTACTGACCAACGGATTTCGGGTTTATCTCAACTATTTTAACAATTACGACAAAACATACGGTTCTCTCGGAGCGGTCATTATATTACTTCTTTGGCTTTATCTGACGGCTTTGGTTATTCTGATTGGCGGTGCAATAAATGCCGTTTTAACAGAAATTGATAGAGAATACACACAAGTAATTCAACAAACTGATTCGGCAGATGTAAATTCCGAAATATAAACTTTTATGTCATTAATGTTAGACGAAATCGCGGAACAACCCCTTGTTTTGGAAAAAACAATTCAAGCGGAACGCGCAAAATTAGAAAAACTCGGTAGTTTTTTTCAAAAAAGAGAAATTGATTTGATAGTTTTAGTCGCTCGCGGAAGTTCAGATAACGCGTCTCTATTCGGTCGTTATCTGCTTGAAATCACAACCGGAATTCCGGTTTCACTTTCTGCGCCGTCGGTCTTTACTCTTTACAATGCAAAGCTAAACTTAAAGCGGGCGGTCGTCATCGGTGTTTCCCAATCAGGCGAAGGAACCGACATCAATTTTGTCCTCGAAAATGCCAAAAATGCCGGAGCATTCACGATCGCAATCACCAATGAAGCTGATTCGACAATGGCGCAAATTGCGGACGAAACGCTTTTAATTCACGCCGGACGCGAAAAGAGCGTTGCCGCAACCAAAACTTATACGGGACAAATGCTCCATTTTTATATGCTTGCGTCGGTTTTGGCTGATACAAAAATTGCCTTTGAGAAAATTCCGCATTATACCGCCCAAGCTCTTCAACTGAAAACTAATGTCGAGGAATTGGTTAAACGATATGTATTTATGGAAAATTGTGTCGTTGTCGGTCGCGGACTGAATTACGGTAATTCTTATGAACTTGCCTTAAAATTGATGGAAACCTGTTATGTCGTCGCCGAAAGATTTTCGTCGGCAGATTTTTTTCACGGTCCGTTGGCAATTGTCGAACGCCGTTTTCCGGCGATTCTTTTTGCGCCGACCGGAGTGACTCAAAAAAGCAGTTTGGATTTATTGGAAAGATTGGCAGAACTTCACGCAGATTGTCTGACGATCACCAACGATCCGGTAATTGTCAAAAAAAGTCCGCACATTCTTTCGCTTCCAAATGAGATCGATGAGTTTCTTTCTCCAATACCATTTATTGTGCCGGCACAACTTTTTGCCGCTTTGCTTGCTAAAGAAAAAGGAATTGATGCCGATGCTCCGCGTTCACTTTCAAAAGTTACCAAAACCATTTAAACCGCAGTGAAACAGAGAAACAGAGATTTTTATGAAACTTAAGCAGATGAGCATAAGTTTTGCGACATTTTGCTCTTCGTTCAGAGTCCAAACTTTAGTTTGTATTTCCGCCGCGCTTCGCTGGCGGAAACACGCTGAAGCGTGGACTCTGAACGAAGCAAAATACTTGATTACTTATGCTCACCTGCTTAGATGTACACATATTTTTTTTGTTTTTCTCTGCGTCTTTGCGTCTCTTCGGTTAGATTTTTCCGTGATGGCTCAAAATAAACCTTGTGAATTTGACGAAAAAACCTTGCAATTCGTCGGCACACCCGTCGAACAAGCCCGGTGTTTGCTGCGTCCTAATAAAATTGGCGGAGTTTTGGATCAACCGCTAAAGAATCTGCCAAAGCCGCTCGAAGACTTGATCGGTCAAACTGTTGTTATCAAGAAGGAACGCCTTCGGAAATACCTTTCAAAAAGTAAAATTGATGAAGTAACAATCGGTGGGAATTTAGATGATCCACTTTCGCAAGCCAAATTACCAAACGGCGAATTGATTCAAACACTTTATTTTATCATTCACGATACTTCTTCGCCTTATTTGAAAGACGCACCTTTTCCCGACGATTTTGACACGGATGCGAATTGGAAAGGAAATAAACTGGCAGTTTGGTTAAATCAACCGGTAGCGCATATTTTCGTCAATCGTTTGGGAGATTCGATCACGACCACACCATTTGGAGAAACTGTCCGCAAAGGTTGGGGCACAAAATTCGCCCGCGATTTTTTGAAAGCTGCCGGCAAAGGTCTGCAAATTCACATCGAACTAATACAACCGCGTCGCCGTGATTTGACGAATTCAAATCCCGAAAACGATTTGATCGCTCCGTTTCCGGGTTTTACCGATAAACAATATGAAAGATTGGCGTTGCTATACATAGCGGCAAGCATCAGGCGTGGAATTTGGCTGATTCCCGCCTTTCATTCGGCGATTGATGCGGGAATAAAAGATGCACATGACGATCCGCAAAATTTTATGCTTGAGAAGTTTGCCGGAAACCTGAAAGCAATATTGAAAAAATTGAAATGACATTAAAAATCTCCAAGTGGTTGTTTTTGCTTCTAATTGTTTCGTTGCCGATTATTCGACCGTTTAATACGACAATTGTCGGACTGCAAGTTCCCTTCACCGATTTTATTTTTCTTGCAGTTTTTGCTTTTTGGGCGATTGCGCTCGTTCGGAGCGAAACTAAATTGAAGTTTGATAAATTTTATTTTTTTATCGGCTTCTACGCTTTTACGCTTATTATTTCAACTATTTTTTCGATCCAGCCGAAACAAAGTTTTTTTAAACTGTTGGGCGAATTTTATCTATTCGCGCTGGCTGTTTTAGCATTCAATTTCGTTCAGGACAAACGATTTTATAAGCATATTTTCATTGCCTGGCTAATTGGCACAGGTTTAACTATTTTAGCTTCAAGCGCGGGTTTCGCACTCTTTTATCTTGGCTATAAAACCCAGGCAGATAATTATTTTTTATCACATTTCGGAAGTCTTCCCGCCGGCAATTATCCGCGCATCCATGCTCTTTTTGCCAATGCCAATATGATGTGCAATTTTCTGAATGTCAGTTTGATGTTGGCGGTTTTGGCAGATAAATTATGTTGGCTGAAAAAGATTTGGGCGCTGGTTTTGCAAATCGGCATTTGGTTCGCTACCGTTTTCACATTTTCGTCCGGTCTCGGCGGAATGTTTTTAAGTTTAGGCATTTGGTATTGGGCGATTTTCAAAGTAAAACAAAGGAATTTATTTTCAAAACTTGCTTTAACCGGCGCAATATTTCTGGCTTTTTCGGTTTTCGTCGCGACCTTGATCTCGCCTGACACAAATAATACAACACAAGAATTTTCCGTTCCCTTAACTGACAAAAAACTTGAGGTTTCGGTACGCGTGCTTGTTTGGGAAAACGTCTTAGAAAAATTCAAACAGTCTCCTTTGATTGGAGCCGGAACGGGTATGAATGCAGCGTCCGTCTATTATCAGACGCTTTCTGGCGATCAACAGATTTTGCTTGATGCCCACAACAATTGGCTAAATATTTTGGGGCAAACGGGTTTGTTTGGAATCTTTGCTTTTTTTCTGTTAAACCTCTATTTATTTACAAGATGCCGCTTCAAAGTTAAAAAAAGCGATGAGCAAAACTTAATTCATTTAGCCCTTTCCTGCGCTTTTCTCGGCGCATTTTTGTATCAAGGATTGACGGGTTCGTTTGAAGATGCGCGTCATTTATGGATTATATTGGGTTTGTTGGTCGGGATTTCAAATTCTACTTTTTCAAAAAACGATATTTCAGAAGCGTCCACAGTGCCTTGATCCCGTCTTTCCATTTGATTTTTTTTCCTTCAAATTTTGTTCGCGGACGATACGAAATCGGAACTTCCAGAATTTTGAATCCATTTTTAGCAATTTGGGCAGTAATTTCAGGTTCAATTTCAAACTGATTTGCTTCGAGGGTAAGACATTGTGCAACCTCAGATGTAAAAACCTTATAGGCTGTTTCCATATCGGTCAGTTTTGTTTTGAAAAATATATTTGTCGTGAAAGTCAAAAAATAATTGGCGATACGTCGCAGTGGCGCGACTCCGTTTTCACCAAGAAACCGCGAGCCGTAAACAACCGAAGTTTTGCCTTCTAAAATCGGTTGAAGCAGTTGTTTGTATTCGTTTGGATTCAATTCGAGGTCGGCATCCTGAATTAAAATAATGTCGCCTTTAACCAGCGTCAGACCGATCCGAACTGCCGCGCCTTTGCCGATATTAATTGGGGTCAGATATGTTTTTGTTATTTTTCCCTTCGCGTTTTCGAGAGATTCGATCGTACCGTCCGTCGAACCGTCATCCACAACGATTATTTCTTTTTCAATCGGCAATTCGACGGCCGAAACCTTTTCGATAACTTCCGAAATCGTCGTTTTTTCGTTGTAAACAGGAATTATGACCGATAGTAGTCTGTAAGTTACGGGCATAATTTGAAAGTTTAGTTCATTGCTCTGAGCAAGGCATCACGCATTTCGCCTGCGGTGCGCCAGCGAAGCTCGACCTGTTTGGCGATTGCCGTTTCAATGACCGAAGCGATTCGAATCGGCACGTCCAGATTTCGTTGCGCGATCGGGATGATCGGTTTCTCAAAAATCGCTTTGACGGTTTCGGCAATGCCGGCACGCGGGCTGATGTCAAGCGCGTGGGCTCCGGTCAAAAGACTATACGCCGTCATTCCGGCAGCGTAAATATCTGACGGCGGCTGAACTTCTTTAAAATCCCTGATTTGTTCGGGCGGCATATAGGCAATCGTTCCGGCAACGTCGCCGACCATTGTGACGCCGCTCATACCGGTTTGTTTAAAGCTTTTTGCCAAACCGAAATCGGTTAATTTCGCGTTATAATGCGGAAAAGAGCCGTCAACCAATATGTTTTGCTCTTTGATATCGCGGTGTATAAAACCGAGCGAATGAGCAAAATCGAGTGCCGCCAGTGTTTGTTCGATGATCTTAACAACTTCCTGATAATTCAATTTTCCGCCGCGTTGCTTGGCAAGTTTCGAGGCATCCATTCCGGCCACAAATTCTGTCACGAGATAGACGATTCCGTTATGAGTTCCGTGATCGAGATAACTGACAATATGCGGATGCTGAAGCTTTGAGGAAACCTCGATTTCGCGCAAAAATCTTTTCAAAGATTGTTCGCTGACGGCAACTTCGGGAAGTAATGTTTTGATCGCCACCGCCCGGCCGTCTTTCTCGGAACGAGCCAGCATGACGCTTCCCATCCCGCCTTGTCCGAGAATCCGAATCATTTGATAGTGTGGAATCGGTTGCGGATTTTGTTTTAATTTTTCACGGCAATCGTCGCAAAGAAAACTCATTCGTGCATCGGGACTCGAAACCTCGGCTTCGGATGGGATTCCGCAATTCAGACATTGAATCGTAATTAAAGACGGTATTGTGGTCGTGATCAGCGTTGGCTGCCCATAAATCGGTGGGGATTCTGTTTCTGTCGAAACTTCCACCTCTAAAACAGTTTCGCCGCCTTGAATCCGGTCGCCGCTTTTTAAATAACAGGTTTCAACTCTGATGCCGTTGACGAAAGTTCCGTTGGTCGAGCCCAAATCACGCATAAAACATTGCGGCGGAGCAATTTCCAAAATGCAATGATGGCGCGAGAAATAACGGTCTTGCGGCAAGCAAAAATGCGAGTCTTCGCTCCGCCCGATCATAAAAGTTTCGTGTTGTTCAAACGTAAATACGCGTCCGGTTTGCGGACCCGCAATCACGCGGAGTGTAACCCTCATTTGTTCAGATTTTACTTGATTTCCCGCCCTTTGCAAAAAGACAAACTAAACTAATGTCAGTTTAGGTAACAATACCAATTAAAATAATAATGATGCTCATTGAAAATCCGACCGCACCTGTGATAATTCCGGCAATCGCCAAACCGCGTCCGCCGTATTTTGTTGGGTCTTCTTTCTCTTGATTCAATGCAATCACACCAGTAATAATCGCACCAGCACCAAGCGGAATTCCACCGTAACAGCAACCGATAACAACAGCTAAAATCCCTATGACCAATGAGATTGTCGGCAAAGTATGGTCTTGCGAATTAACCCGCATCGGATAATTCACCGGCCGATTCTGAATGTTCTGCTGATTTGGAAAAACTGTTGGCGGTTGATAATTTTGTTGCCCCCAATTTGTCTGATTTGTCACTCTTGGCGGATCCATATACATTGTTTTTGGTTCCGACTCGGATGAAGTTGACAAAAAAGACCCGTCAGTCAAACAAAAATTCAGGTTATCATCAGAATAAGTTTGCCGACAGCTTGGACAAATTTTCATACAGTTCCCAAATGTTTTACTTAGACAGTCGAATTCATTATAACGTATTATCCAAAAAAATTGTTCTGTTTTTGCGGCTGGAAGAACATTTTGAAAAAAAGTTAAGCTGTAATCTTACCTTTCCATTCATAAAGTAAATCCGCAACGCCCGCAAAACCTTATGTTAGGCGGAAATGAAGCACCGCATCGTTTGCAAATTCTTTGGACAGGTGTTGGGGTGGGTTGGGTTGTTTGCGCCATTCCACCTGAATAAATGCCAACCGGCTGATTGGTTTTCGGTGGTTGGGTTAGATTAAAATGCAAACCGCAACGACCGCAGAATTTGGCATTTTGCGGCAATTGAGTCGAGCATCGCGGACAGGTCGAATAATTCTGAGAATTTAAGCCCGCGCTGACAACTGTAAATGAACGGTTTCCGCAACGTCCGCAAAATTTTACGCCTTCGGCAAAACGCGCCTGACAATTTGTACAGGCGACGATGCCCGGCATAATGCTCGATTGGGCAGCTCCGCTCTGGCTCGACTGCGACGGCGAAGGTTGGCTTGCCGTGCCGTGAAGAGGCTTTAATTGCGCTTGGATAACCTGTTCCTGTCCGCCTTCGCGCAGTTCGATGACGCGTTCGTCGTCTTTTTCGCCCGGCTTTGAGACGCGCAAAATATGTTGTCCCTGCGGAACGGTTGATAACACAAGTTTTCCAGAACTTCCGATACTTCCCTTGCGTTCGTCATTAACATAAACTTCCGCTCCGACCGGAGCTAGAATCACTAAGCGGGCTGATCCCGATTTGTTTTTTTCATTAACATCTTCCGCCGCTTTTTCGAGTTCGGTGATCCATTCCCCAACAGATACAGGGCGGCGATTCGGGTCTGTTTCCAGTGACCGCATAATCACTTTCTCAACATCCGCCGGAATATCGGTTCTTAAAGTTGAAAGCAATGGCGGCGCGTGCATTATCTTTTGCATGACGAGCTGCATCAAATCGCCCGAAAACGGTGTTCGGCCGCCGAGCATCAGATAAGCAATTGTGCCAAGCGCGTAAAGATCCGCGCGACCGTCAACTCCTAATTCGGGTTGCATTTGTTCGGGAGCCATAAATTCAGGCGTTCCGATAATGCCGCGTGAAGCCGGCCCGGCTTTTGAATCAAGATCGCCGGCCGCTTCATTGACCAGTTTCGCCAAACCGAAATCACCGACCTTTATAAAACCGTCGTCCTGTGTCTTGCCTTTCGACATTAAGAAGATATTCGCAGGTTTTAAATCACGATGAAGAATTCCGGCATCGTGAGCGGCTTCAACTCCGTCGGCAATTTGTCGGAGAAGTTTGACCGAGCGTTTGACAGAAAGTGTTCCCTCGCGGCGAAGCAAACGATGGAGGGTTTCGCCTTCGACATATTCCATTACAAGATAAAATACGCCTTCGGGAGTTTCGCCGAAATCGGTGACGCTGACTGTATTCGGATGTTGAATCGAAGCCGCCGACTCAGCTTCGCGACTGAATCGTGCGATGGCTTCGCCTTCCTGCAAATCTTCACTATTCAACAAATCTTGCCGGACCGTTTTGACGGCAACCATGCGCGCAGCAAATTTTTTATCCTTAGCTAGATAAACTTGTCCCATCGCGCCTTTGCCGAGTTGTTTTTCGAGAAAGTATCGATTCGCCAAAAGCTGTGTGCCGGGCAAAACGTGTCGCGTCGGCTTTTGGTCATTAGGGCAAAAGTTGACATCGTCAGGATAACAGAGTTTACATTCAGCACATTCTTTCATTCAGATTCTATTTTCCCTATAAGAACAGTTTTTGCAAAACAAGGAACGCAAAAAACTTATATTTTTTGCCAAAATCCGCTTTGGTATTTCGTTTTATTGTTGCTATAATCCAATTCGTTCGCTTTTTTGGGTCGTTAGCTCAGTTGGCAGAGCAGAAGACTCTTGTTCATTGAAATAGGAGCGTTCATTGGAAACAATGAACTGAAAATGCGGCTGTATGCTGGAAACCCCTGAGAGTTTCAAGTACGTAAAAAGCGTAAAAATCTTGAAAATTGGGCAATCAGCAGGCAACCTTAGAATGTATTTTATTCAAGAGAGCCCTCAGAGACTATACGCCGCACACCCAAACAGATATGGCTGTGGGTGATGAGATAGTCCAGACTACAACGCTTGATTTGTAAGCGGTCGGCGAAAGCCGGAGTGGTATGTAATCTTCGGGTCGCTGGTTCGAGCCCAGCACGACTCACCAAAAATTAAAGGCAAAAGGCAAAAGGTAAAATCAAAGATTTTAATTCAGCTTTTAGCGATTGTTCCTAAAATAAATAAAGATTGTTTTCGCTGGGAGCGCAGGCAGCCTTGCCTGCTACGTCGCGCTTCGCGGCGTAAAAGTGTTCGCAGAGAATTAAGTTGAATTTGCGTCGAGGCTTTTGATTGCCGTCAAAGTGCGCTTGCGGCGTTTGATTGTTAGATCAACGCTCATCAGGCAGGTCTTTCGTGATAAAAAATATCGGAATTTTTGTCAGTGATTATCATTTCGCCCGTAAAACCGCTGAATCTTTTTTCCATTTCACGGTCTATCTGAAAATATTGAGCAAGAATTTCGACTTCAAAGTTGGAAATCTCTTCTAAAAAATGACTTTCTTCGCGGTCATTTGTTAAATCAAAGAGCGAAAAAATCTGTGCGTGATGACAGGCGATAAACGCCGGATGATTTGAATCTTTATCAAGCAATTGGATAACAACCGCCTTTGCGGGAAGTTTAGAAAAGGTATTTCAATTATTTTCAATTCGTGGTTTTGGTCATCGAAGATGACAAACATTATAGCCTAGCGAGAATCGCTAGGGGAAAGTTAGACGAGATTTCCGACGCTGAAAGCGTCGAACAAATAGCGGTGAATGTTGCTCGCTTACAGCGAGCGAAGAAATTGTTTACGCTAACCTAGCGATTCTCGCTAGGCTATAATATTTGTCGCTTTCAGCGACTCTGGTTTTAGTTTCAAAATACCAATTCAAACCTGAAACTTTTCGTAAATCTCTCCGCTGAGAATGACTTCCTGATTTGATTCTAAATCTTTCATAAATTCTTTCATCTTTTTGGAAAGTTTATTCGGGCGGCTCTTCAACGCTTGTTTGCTCGTTTTCGCAATTAATTCGGATAGTGCTTCAAAGTTGTTTTCATCAATGTTTTCGGCAATTTTTTGAATTTCCTGCAAGGCTTTGAAAAATCGGTTTCGTTCATTAACTTCGCCGACTATTTGTTTGTAAACCATCTGCATATACATAAAATTTTCTCCATTGTTTACCAAGTCATTGATTTTGAATGATACGAAATCTGCTGTTGCGTTCTTTCCTGTCTTTCTAAAACGAGTTCTGCAACGGGATTAAAAATTGCCGTCATCTTCGGCAAATCTTCAAGGTTACTGACGATGACCAAACCGTAATCATTTTTGTATTCGGTGGCGCGTGAATATTCTTTATCTGTCATTCTCAACGCGCCGTAAGTTTTGCGAACACCTTTGACATCAACCAGAAAATACTTTGTTTCGATTTGAATTTGAAAGTCGTATCCGTCGCCCAACATCCTCGCATCTTCTAATTCGCCGTTTATGAAATGTTCGATTTGCCGATAATTCTTCTTAAAATACAATTCCGCTTCTTGTCCGGTTAGTTGCAGTTGTTTGAACTTGCTTTTGATTATCGGGCTGGCTTCAGCGGCTTTGAAATCGTCAATTTGGAAATTGTTTTTCAGATAAAGTTTGACAATATCCGCAAAGTTTTTCGCGTCGTATTCGCCGAATAAAGAATCAATAAAATCTTTACGATGAATGTAAGCATCGCCTTTCTGCCACCAGCCTTTTCTTTCATTCGGAAAAAACGGGTCGAATAAATCCTGCCGATTTTTAATTGTTCCGACAGTTTCGCCGACTCCGCGTTTGACCATTTCCTGATAAAAATCCATTTTAGTTTGATAGCCAAACTGCTGAACAAAATTCATATCGAATTTGGCTAAACCATAACCGATTAGATTAAGAATTTCATAGTTTTCGTGTTTACCATCAGACATAAATCAATTAAATGTTAAAAATTTTAAGCACATTTCGCCCCGAGTGCGATGCCGCCGGATCCGCAGAATAATTCGCCTAATCGGTAAGTTGTTTTCATAAGGTTTTTCAAAAAGAGTAATCGTTTTCTAAGATTATAATTCAAAAGTCGAAAAATCAGGATTCATTTTTCAAACAATTTCGAGATATTAATAAAAAGATTGTTTTTAATCAAAAACCTGTCAGTTTGAGTCTTCATAATAAAACAATCGTGGGCAGATTTTATGCGCTCCAAGTTGTCGTGCTTCAATTATTATTGCCGATTCGGTCGGTTTTATTTTTGCTTTACAATTTAACTTTTGTCAGCCATCTGTTTATTATTCTTTTTGTAATGCATCATTGATAAGCTATGAATGGCTTTTTCGCGCCGAAGCGCCGCTCATGGCAAGCAGGGATGCCTTGCGCTCCAGTCTTTAGATTTTTCGGTTACTTTGAAAATGACTTATCAGTGAAGCATTACTTCTCTTTAACATTATTTTTCGGCAAATTATGGAAAACTTTCATTTCACAAAAAGCGGCGAAGGCTCTTGCATTGTGCTTGTTCACGGTTGGGGCGGTGATTTGAACAGTTTTGAAGAATTAAGAGAAAATTTAAGCGGTCTCGGGTACACGGTTTATAATCTGGAACTTAAGGGATTCGGACAAACCGGCGAGCCTGATTTTCCGTGGGAAATTGGGGATTTTTCAAATTACATCATTGATTTTTGCAACTCGCAACAAATACATAAACCGATCCTTGTCGGTCATTCATTTAGCGGAAAAATTGTTCTCGATATAGCTGCCAATAATCTTTTTGAATTGAAAAAGATTATATTGATCGGCGCGGACGGCGTTTATCCTAATTTTTCATTAAAAAAAACTATGTTTAGATTTCTTTCCGACATAAAAAGATTACTGCCCGAAGGTTTACAGGTCGCGCTCGCCAAAAAATATTACAAATATATTCTGAAAAAGGTTCGTTATGTCAAAACCAGCGACGTGATGAGAAAAACGTTGATCAACTGCGACAAAGTAACATATGAAAAGCGGTTGGATCAAATAAAGATTCCGACATTAATAATTTGGGGCGCAAACGACAAGGTGACGCCGCTCTGGATGGGCGAATTGCTTCATAAAGGAATTGCCGGATCAACCCTCAAAGTGATCGAGGACATCGGACACGCGATACCTTTGAAAAATCCGGGCTATATCGCGGAATTGATTGATAAATTCTGAATTTTATTTTAATTAGAAGTCAGGCAGTTGAAAATTCTTAATAATACCGTAAAACAGGCTGTTAGCCTGTTTTTCCTACCGCTTGAAACATTTTGCAGTGGTTTTAAACAGGTTAACAGCCTGTTTTACGTTGAAAAATCTTCTGTAAATTCAGACTTTTTTAACCTTTAGCGCGTCTAAAAAACTGAGCGTGAAGTTGATTTACTCTCAAAAGTTATTTTAAATTTTGATCTCGTGCTAAATTAATATTTATCAACACGAGTAAATGATAAAAAGTTTAACGGATGAGCAATTAGTCGAATTAGCTGTGACGGAAGATCCGGAAGCATTCGGCGAAATAGTAAGGAGATGGGAGCGCAAGATATTCGCGCTTTGTTTCGGTATGCTCAGCCGTGAGGACGAGGCGAGAGATGCAGCACAGGAAACTTTTATTTCGGCTTATCGGAATTTAACGAATTTTCGAGGCGAAGCAAAGGTTTCTTCTTGGTTGCACAGAATAGCTGTCAATCAATGTTTGACAAAACAAAGGCGGACGAAAACTCGTTCGGAATCCTTTCTGGATGACGAAGACAATGCGGAAGAAAAGTTTTTTGTGGCGCCTTTGCACAAGTCTCCGGCGCGGATGATCGAGCAAAACGAACGGCTGGCTCACGTCAGATATGCAGTTAATTCGCTTCCCGTCGAATTGAGGCAGGTAATCGTGATGAAGGAATTTGAAGAAATGACATTTCAGGAGATTTCAGAAACATTGGAGCTGCCGCTCAGTACGGTCAAAAGCCGTGTTTATACGGCTCTCAAACAATTGAGAATGAAGTTAGAAGGAACTCCTTTAGAGGTTATTTAAGAGATATTGGGAAAAAAGTTATGTTGAATAACAATCACAAAAATTCAGTTTGCGGTTTTTCAGAAGCGTTGGTTTCGTATCTTTATGACGAATCGAACGATGCTGAAAAAGCCGTATTTAAGAAGCATCTCGACAAATGTTCGGTGTGTAGTGATGAGATCGCATCGTTTTCAGGTGTCCATTTTTCAATTAATAATTGGAAATTAAAGGAGTTTTCCGGTCTTGAATCGCCGATCATCGAAATTCCTTACGAAAAACCTGAAAAATCAATGATAGTTTCAGGCACACAAAGTTCGTGGTTGTCAGTACTACGCAATTTATTCAATCTTTCTCCGGCGTGGTCGCTGGCAACCGCGTCCGCTGTTGTTTTGGCTCTTTGTATCGGCATCGTTTTTTATGCAATGAATTCACGTCAGCCAAACGATATTGCTGCCTCGAATAAAAATCAATCTAAGCCTGTTGTTTCGCCGACGGTTGAAAACAAATCGCCGCAAGCTAACGTTAATAGCAATGAAATGCCCGACAAACAGCCGAAACCAGTTGTTGAGCCGAAATCACCGCAACCCGAAGTTACAATTTCAAAGGGCACGAATCAAACCAATTCCAAAGCCGTAAAGATTTCAAACAATCAGCGCACAAACCAAAAATCTGAGAATGTGTATAAGAATAATGAAGTTAAAACCCCGAACAAAAACACCACTAAAGATCCTAAAATAGTTGATGATGAAGAGGAAGAAGATAATACTTTAAGACTTGCCGAATTGTTTGATGAGATTGATACAAAGTAATTGTAAAGAGGAAATAATATGAAGAAGCGATATTTTATAAGTTTTATTTTTACCGGTTTAATGATGTTATTGACGTTTTCAATCGCCAATGGTCAGGAACAGATTCCACCGCCGGAAAATCAAAATCCGAACCCGAATCAAACCGTTCGACCATTTAAGATCTTTGAAGAGCTGGGATTAACACGCGAACAAATTCAGCAAATCCGCCGCATCAATCAGGAACGAAAACCGATCATGCAGGATGTTCAGCAAAAATTACGAGAAGCAACCCGCAATCTTGATCTGGCGATTTATGCTGATATTACTAATGAAGAAGACATAAAAACGCGTATGAAGGATATGCAGATCGCACAGGCGGAAGTTATCAAGGTCCGGACATTGACCGAATACCAAATTCGTAAAGTCCTAACCCCCGAACAATTGATCAAGTTTCGTGAATTGCGGGAACAACTGATGCAAAGAATGGAAGAATTAAAAAATAGAAAGAATCAAGTTATCCGGAACAATCAAAGACAAAGACCGGCAAATCGGCAACAACTACGTAAGAATCAAAACCGTGACCAATAACTTTTTCGTGTAAAAACCTCTTATTATTATTTTCAGAGCCGACTTTTCAATAAGTTCGGCTTTTTTTTTGGGCGAGTTCGTTGTAATCTTGGCAAAAGTCTTTTTTGTTCCAAAACAATCAATGAAATCGCTCAAGAAATTTTTATTTGATCTGCAAGAAATAAGTTTTTTAATTTGGCGGGCATTTATCGGGCTGTTCCGTAAACCACGGTATATCTCGGAAACTATTCGCCAGATGGATTTAATCGGTGTCGGTTCGCTTCCGATTGTTTTGTTGACGGGATTTTTTACGGGCGGCGTTTTAATTTTGCAAACCTTCCCGACTCTTCAGTATTACAGCATTCAAAACGAGGCCGGACACCAGATCGCCGTTTCACTGATCCGAGAACTCGGTCCGGTTCTATCAGCTTTGATGGTTTCAGGAAGAATCGGCTCTGCAATTTCAGCCGAACTCGGATCGATGGTCGTATCGCAACAGATTGACGCAATGCGTGCCCTCGGCACTGACCCGATCCGCAAGCTCGTTTCGCCGCGCATTTTAGCTTTGATTTTCATGCTTCCCCTGTTAACAGTTGCCGCCGACATTTTCGGCATTATTGGTGGCGGTATTGTCGCCACCGGACTTTTTAATCAAGACACAAATGTTTTTATCACATCGGTTCGTACCGGAATCGCCGCCCAAGATTTAATAGGCGGAATTTTCAAACCTTTATTTTTCGGATTAATCATCGGCAGCGTTTCTTGCTATAAGGGTTTAAGCACAACCGGTGGAACGGTTGGGGTTGGTCGTTCGACAACTTCGGCAGTTGTAATTTCTTCGATCGTTGTTATCATTTTTGACTTTTTCCTTTCAAAAGCGATTCAAACAATTCTCGACATCGGACGTATTTAAAATTTATAATTATCGCATTAAATGATGGTCTCTTCTAAAATCGAAAAATCAAACGCTGAAATCAACGTGGAGGAATTTGGCTCGACATCCGATATTCAAGAAGCGGTCGATGAACCCAATCGGATGCTTCCCGCCATCGAGTTTCGCGATGTTCACCTTTCGTTTGACGATAAAAAGATTTTAAATGGTGTCAGTTTTACCGTCAGACGCGGCGAAACAAAGTTAATTTTAGGAAGAAGCGGCGGCGGAAAATCAACGACCATTCGCCTTATTCTTGGTCTTTTAAAACCTGATTCGGGGCAAATATTGGTTGATGGTGAAGATATTACGCATTATACAGAAGCAGAAATGATGCAGGTTCGCCAAAAAATTGGAATGGTCTTTCAGGAAGGTGCATTGTTCGATTCGCTTTCGGTTTACGAAAACGTCGCGTATCGTCTTCACGAACAAGGTGTTGATGAGGAAACCGTTGAAAAAGAAGTTCGCCGAATGTTGCGGTTTGTTGACCTTGAAGAGGCAATTGATAAAATGCCGAGCGAGCTTTCGGGCGGCATGCGTCGTCGCGTTGGTGTTGCGCGCGCACTTGACGGCGACCCGACGATCGTGTTGTTTGACGAGCCAACCGCCGGACTCGATCCGCCGACAGCGCGCACAATTTGCGAACTTGCTATCAAATTGCGGGATTTGGAAGATGTTTCCTCGATTTTTGTGACTCACGAAATGAATAATCTCGCGTATCTATCGTCGGAATATGCAACTGTCAATGATGAAGGCGAAGTCATATTTGAAATGGAAGGCGAAAAACTTTGTTTGATTAATACTGAAGTAATTATGTTTCGCGACGGCAAAATTATTTTCAGTGGCAAAGATGAACAACTCAGAGCATCAGAAGATGCTTATATCAGTAAATTTATTCGCGGCAAATAAGTACACTGTTTTTAAAATTTTCAAATGAATTACAAATTACAAACTCACCTTACGCAAATTTATTTTCAGCCGTTGGAAACGGCGACAGCGTGTAGCCCATAGCGCAAGCTATGGGTTGATTGAGAAATATGGTTCAAGCCCGCGAAGGCGGGCGACAGATATTCGATTCTGCCGCTATCTACGATAGCTTGTAAATTCAATTTTACTGATCCCCGTAGCTCGCGCTACGGGCTACACGCTGATACCCGCTACGCGGGCTAAAATCACGCATTGCGTAAGGTGAGTTACAAATTACAAATTGAAAAACAAAGTCGAAATGAATATCGAACAAAAGTCATACATTAGAAAATTTAAAAAACAGAGCAATAAGTTATAAAATTATGGCGAAATCACAAAATATTACTTTAAGCCAACTGCGTGTCGGCGTTTTTGTTCTTGTCGGATTGTTGATTCTGGCGTTTTTGATTCTTAATTCGACGGGCGATTTTAATCCGTTCGAGAAAAAATTGCGATTAAAAGCACGGTTTACTCAAGCTGACGGCTTGCGAGAAGGTTCGGAAGTTCAACTCGCGGGCGTTCGAATAGGCAAGGTTGAATCCGTTTCTCTTTTGCCGCCCGATAGCCCCGAAGAGTCAAAAATTGAAGCCGTTTTGGCAGTTGACCGTGACCTGAATAATCGCCCGATTACAGAAAGAATCCGCTCCGATTCGACTGCCCAACTCGTGGCAACTTCGATCCTTGCCAACGATAAAATGATCAATATCACGCCCGGAACTTCCAAAGGTTCGGCGGTTGCTGAAAATCATATTTTAAATTCGACGCAGGCAATTTCAATTAATCAATTAACCCAAACCGGTAACGAACTTCTGCAGCAAATCAACAAGATCGCGACTCCGGCAAACGAAATTCTCAACAAAGCGAATAATTCCGAAGGAACATTAGGACAGATCATCAATAACGACCAGCTTTATAAAACTCTCGATTCAACGGTCGGCGAAACAAAACTGACAATGTTGAAACTGCAAACCACACTTGACCGCGTCAACAAGGGTGACGGCACTGCGGGAAAATTGATCAGCGATCCGGCACTTTACAATAGTCTTAATCAAACCGTCCAACAGCTTGAAGCGATTTCAAAAGATATTCGTGCAGGTCGCGGAACAGCCGGAAAGTTTGTCACCGACGATGCGTTTTATAATGAAACGCGCCAGGCAATTGCTGATTTGCGCGTAACGGCTTCGAAACTCAACGGGATTGCCGATGATTTTAAGGTCATTACAACAGATTTGAACGAAGGCAAAGGCACGGCGGGAAAATTCTTAAAGGACGAAAAGCTTTATGAAGATGCACGTCTAACTCTCGCACGGTTTAGTTCGACCGCCGAAAAAATTGATACTCTTCTCGGCGATGCACAAAACGGGAAAGGAACGATCGGCAAACTTTTGATTGACGAAACGCTTTACAAAAATCTGAATCAGACATCTTCCAACATCAACCAGTTTTCATCGGAAGCGACCAAGTTGTTATATGATTTTCGGCAGAATCCGAAGAAGTTTCTGTCAATAAAATTTAAATTGTTCTAAAAACAAAAAAGACAGGCATTAAAACCTGTCTTTTTTGTTTATCTGGTGGGAACGGAGAGACTCGAACTCTCACGGATCTCTCCACATGCACCTCAAGCATGCGCGTATACCAATTCCGCCACGTCCCCAAAAATTTGTTTTTCAAAAATCGGCTGTTCAATATTATCGTCTTAGATTTTTCACTGTGAACGAAAATAAAGTGATTTAATATATTACTTTGTATTCGCTACTTTCTTTGTATCGGCTTTCTTTTCGGTATTTGCCGTTGCCGTATTTGCGGGTTTGACAGCCGCAGTGTTTGATGCCGTATTGGCAGGCGCATTTGACGAGACATTTGTTGCCGGCGGAACTGTCACGGCGGCATTCGAATCCGCAGTATTTGTCGCCGAATTTGCATCAACATTTGAGTTTGTATTGACCGCCGGAACGTCGGTAGAGGTTTCGGGGTTAGAATTCAAAACCGAAACGCCTCCATTAAGAGCAGGCATCGCCAACATCAACGCCGACAACATAAAAACTGTTGCCGCGACAATCGTCGTTTTTGATAAAACCGTCGCCGTGCCGCGCGCACCATAAGCATTGCTTGAAACACTGCTCGTAAAAAGCGCGCCCGCATCGGATTTACCCGGTTGAAGCAAAACCGTGATGATCAGCACGAGACAAGAAACAAAAAATAATCCGTATAAAAAATAAGTCAAAGTTCTAAACCACCTAAACTACTTGTAATTAACTATCTTCGCAAAACTTTCCGCGTCGAGACTTGCGCCGCCGACGAGTGCTCCGTCAATATCGTTTTCGTTCATTAAAACCGCGATGTTTTCGGGTTTGACAGAACCGCCGTAAAGAATTCGGGTCGCATTTGCCGTTTTTTCACCGTGTGTTTCGGTCAATGTCTGACGGATAAAGCCGTGCATTTCTTGAGCCTGTTGAGGAGAGGCAGTCTTTCCGGTGCCAATCGCCCAAACAGGCTCGTAAGCGATAATAATACGTTCCATATCCGAAGTTGTCAAACCGTCCAAACCTTCGCGAACCTGACTTTTGATAACTTCAAAGAGTTTTTCGCTCTCGCGTTCCTCCAAAGTTTCGCCGACACAAACAATTGCGATTAAATTTGATTGAAGCGCAGACTTCGTCTTCTGATTGACCGAACCATTGGTTTCGCCGTAAAACTGCCGACGTTCGGAATGACCGATGATCGCGTGCGAACAACCGACATCCTTTAACATTTCGGCGGAAACCTCGCCCGTATTTGCCGATTGTTTCGATTCAAACGAACAATTCTGCGCCGCAACATTGATGTTCGAGCCTTCCAATCTATCCGCCACAGTTTTCAGATGAACAAAAACCGGCGCGATAACAACCTCACAATGATTCGCGTTCGCCACCAAAGGTTTCAAAGCAAGTGCCGTTTCAACCGCCTCAGCGTGCAGTTTATACATTTTCCAATTTCCGGCGATAACAGGTTTTCTCATAATTTATCCAAATCAATCAACGTCGCATCCCACCAACTTCCATAACTTGATTCTTTGACTCTGACGCGCAGATTTTCAAGAATTTTGACATCAGCTTTTTCGTGCGTGTGTCCGCATAAAACGGTCATTCGGCACAAAGGATTTTCGTTCATTACCTCTAAAAGCATATCACCGATTGCTTTGCAGGTATAAAAAGGCAGTTTGAATTCTCCGCAAATTCTCAAACTACGGTCAAAACAAACTTCGACAAACGGCGGAACGTGCGTGACAAGAATAACTTTCTGATAAGTTTTGACGGCTTCAAGCAAAACAGGACGCAAGAGCCTTGCATATTGTTCACCTTTTGTTTTGAGCAGTTCGCCGATTTCCGCCCGATTCAATCCTTTATAATCGGCAATTGACATGACATCTCGGCTTGAACCTTCGCTCAGATTCAAGGTGCCGTTTCGGGCATCGCCCCAACCTTCGACACCGATCAACGCCGTCTCGTCATCTAACCGGACAATTCCTGTTTCGCTCAACCAATGCAAGTTTTCCGATTCTTTGACCAATGAACGGACATTTTCTTCGACTTCCGCAAAACCTTTGAAATAAAAATCGTGATTACCCAACACAAAATAAATCGGGAAATCAAATGAATCATTAAAATCCTTAAGCGACCGGCAAACAACTTCGCCTTCGGCAATATCACCTGAAATTATCAGACAATCAGGATTTAGGTCTTGCAGATATTCCTTATATTCCAAATAATCGCGTTCGGTCAAACGGTCTAAATGAATGTCAGTTGTCCAAGCCGCCATTTTCATTTTTGATACTTTCTCCATTTCTATAGACAACAGTTTTTCTCAATTCTGATAATCAAAGATGATTGTTCTATCATAACCAATAAACGGTTCGGAATTAACCGAAACGTTTGATACTAAGCAGGTAAGCAAAAGTAATATGACATAATGCAGAAGCCCGCACAAAGTAAGGGCGAAAAGGCACACTTACTTCGTGCGTGTTTCCGCATTTTCATTATGTTACAAAATATATGCTTACCTGCTTAAATCAGAACAAATTACTTATCATTCAACGCTTCAACACCCGGCAACGCGTCGCCGACGAGGAATTCCAGGGTTGCGCCGCCGCCGGTCGAGATCTGCGGAATATTTTTCAAACTGTTTTTAATCCACCCAATTTTCGACTGTCAGATTTGGAAATTGTTTGAAATGTTTGACGTTTCGCGTCACTAGAATGGCACGATTAACCAAACAAATACTTGCAATCAGCAAATCTGCACGTCCGATTTTGCGAAATTTACTGTTTTGTCGAAGTTCATCGAATTTCTTTAACGAAAGTTCCTCAAATTCATTGATTGGAAATTGTGATAGCAACTTTTCGCTTTCAATTAGCAATCTCTGAGCTTTTTCTAAATTTTCAGAATTGTCTGCTTTCAAGAGAAACGCACATCTGCCACTCAAAACTTCGGCTTTGGTAACAATCGAAATACCACATTCGTTGCTTGGATTAGCCAATCGGGTTTTGACATTTTCGTTATCTTTTTGTAAGTGAGTAAAAGTATCTGTGTCAAGTATGTATCTCATTCAGTTTCTGAGCGTCCGCGTTCCCTGTAGATATGTTCTAAAAGTTCGTCTAAAGTGTCGTCATCTTTCAATGCTCCTGCTTGACTCAATAATATTGCACGAGAATCTTTAAAAACATCTCTGGGGCTTTCAGGCAAAGGCAAGATTTCAAACCTAACTCTTGAATGATTGGTCTTTGTTATCTTTCTGATAGTGCTTGCTTGAACTTTATCGCCATCAACCAAATTCGCATAGTCTTTATAAGTTAATGGTTGGCTTCTTATTCCGTGAGTATTCATTTATTAACCTCCGAGTAATAGTTGCAATTACTTCGATGCGTCTTCGTTCACAATTGACCATCTTTCAATTGCTAACTCGTAAATTCTTAAAAGACGTTCTTTATCTTCAACTTCTCCATCTTTCTTAATATTATTAATGTTTTCCTGTTGATTATTTATAGATTTTGTAATTATTTCACTCGCCTCTATTTCACTTATTAAATTCTTTTCTACTAATTTAATGAGAAGTTGTTCAACAATGTCTTGTAAAATTGTGGAATATCCAAGTGCCACATCTCCAACAGTCATCATTTCAAGTTTTTCATCTTCCATAATTTACCTTAACTTATCTTTACTTTGATTTAAACATTTATTTATCATTCAACGCTTCAACGCCCGGAAGCGCGTCGCCGGCGAGGAATTCCAGGGTTGCGCCGCCGCCGGTCGAGATGTGCGAGATTTTATCGTCTAATCCGGCTTGATTAACCGCCGAAACCGAATCGCCGCCGCCGACGATTGACGTTGCGCCTTTTTCGGTCGCTTCAGCAACCGCCTTTGCAATCGCAATCGTGCCTTCGTCAAACGGTTTTTCCTCGAACATTCCCATCGGACCATTCCAGACGATCGTCTTTGCACCTTCGAGTGCCTGCGCGAAGATCGCTTGTGTCTCGATGCCAATGTCCAAACCGACAAGACCTGTGTTGGTAAATTCGACAGGAATAGTTTTTCGTGAATTCAATGGATCGTAAGAATCAACAACCTGATGATCGGTCGGCAAAAGAAGTTCAACGCCCGCATCTTCTGCCATTTTGGCGATTTCCAAAGCCTTCGGCATCATTTCGTCTTCAACTAAAGATTTGCCGACGGTCATTCCGTTGGCTTTGAAAAAAGTGTATGCCATCGCGCCGCCAATCAGTAATTTATCAACTTTTCGTTTGATCAAAGATTCGATGACCGGAATTTTGTCGGAAACCTTTGCGCCGCCTAAGATCGCAACAAACGGGCGTTCGGGATTGTTAAGTGCTTTGCCAAGGAAATTTAATTCCTTTTCCATCAACAAACCTGCCACGCAATTTTCGACAAAATGCGTGATTCCTTCGGTCGAAGCGTGTGCGCGATGCGCTGTTCCGAACGCATCATTGACATAGACATCGCACAACTCTGCAAGTTGTTTGGCAAAACCTTCGTCATTTTTTTCTTCTTCGGCGTGCAGACGCAAGTTTTCCAATAATAAGACTTCGCCCGGTTTTAATTGATTTACTTTTGCTACGACATCTTCGCCAACACAATCGTTTGCGAAAAAAATCTTATCGTTTTTGACTTCGGCTTTACCGAGCGCAGTGCCGTCTTCGCTTGTAAAAACCGGTTCATTACCACGCGTTGAAATATCCTGAAATTCTGGCATTGCGCGAAGATATTCATAAACAGGTTTTAAGCTGTATTTAGCCGCATCGTAAGGCATTCCCTTTTCTTCTGCCTTTTTCTTATCCTTGAGAGGTCTGCCCAAATGCGAAGCAATGATAACTTTCGCACCTTGTTCAATGGCGTATTGAATCGTTGGCAATGCGCCGCGAATTCGAGTGTCGTCTTCGATGTGTCCGTTCTTGACCGGCACGTTAAAGTCAACGCGAATGAATACTCTCTTACCTTTAATATCAATGTCTTTAATGGTTTTCTTGTTCATAAAATAATAAAAAGCGTTTTAGTTTGAGCCAATTATAACATCATAATTCGCTTCGCTAAAACGCTTTCAAAATTAATTTAACTCAAAACTTTATTTCAAATTTGCCTCTGATTTGAACGTCATTTTGTCGTTTGTAAAGTTGACGTAAATTACTTCGTTGTTAGGGTCTTGCCATCTCATACTGGTGATTTTTGTTTTTCCAATCTGTGAACTGCTTACTTCCACGCCTTCTTTTCCTAAAATAGACACAACTTCTTTATAACTCATACCGTTTTGGAGCTGTTCAAATTTTGCTTTGGTCAAACCTGAAGATCTCGTCGAAGGCGACGATGCCGGACTGCTCGAAGTATTTGATAATGTTGTCGGTGTTGAACTCGGTGTTTTGGATGATTCAGCGATTTCTTGAAGTTTCTGCTGACAATTACAGCCCAAAACAACCAACAACAAAACGATAAAGCCAAGATTCAATAAATTTTTCATTTGCCCTCACAAGAATAGATTTGAAAGATAATTTAACATAAAAGCCCGGAAAAACACAGACAAACAAACTTAGAGGTTCATTTGTCTGTTAGATTCGATAAAGATCAGACTATAAGCCCTTCGCGGCAATAAATTTCACCAAATCGCGGACACGGCAAGAATAGCCCCATTCATTGTCATACCACGAAAGAATTTTGATACAAGTTCCGCCGATCACCTTTGTATTTTCCGCGTCAACAATTGACGAATTCGGATTTCCCCGAAAATCAATTGAAACCAGCGGTTCTTCCGAGAATGCGAGAATTCCTTTTAATTCTTCATTCGCGGCGTTCTTCAAAACCTGATTGACTTCTTCGGTCGAAGTTTCTTTTTCAACATTCATCACTACGTCAACCAGCGAAACATTCGGAGTCGGAACGCGAACACTGATGCCGTCAAACTTTCCTTTGAGTTCGGGAATAACGAGCGCAACCGCTTTTGCCGCGCCGGTCGAGGTTGGAATCATCGAAAGTCCGGCGGCCCTCGCACGTCGCAGGTCTTTGTGCGGAAGATCAAGCAGTTGCTGATCGTTTGTATAAGAGTGAATCGTGTTCATCAAAGCGTTACGGATGCCGAATTTTTCATGAATGACCTTGGCGACCGGTGCCAGACAATTCGTCGTACACGAAGCATTTGAAATGATGTGATGATTGGCAGCATCATACATTCCTTCATTCACACCCAAAACAATCGTTACATCTTCGCCTTTTGCGGGCGCGCTGATGATGACTTTTTTGACACTTCCGCGAATATGTTTGCCGGCGTCTTCGGCTTTTGTAAATCTGCCGGTTGATTCGATGACGATTTCCGCGCCGACCGATTCCCAATCAATCAATGACGGATCTTTCTCACTGAACACTTTGAAACTATCGCCGTCAACATTAATCGTGTCGCCATCTGCTGTAATATCGTTACTGAGATTGCCCATGATCGAGTCATATTTCAAAAGATGAGCCAACGTTTTTGTGTCGGTCAGATCGTTGACCGCTACGAAATCAATGTCTTTATCGCCCAGGCAAGTTCGCAGAACATTGCGCCCAATTCTTCCGAAACCGTTAATACCAACTTTAATTGCCATTTCTAAAAAATTTCTCCTGATTTAATAAAATATCTTAAAAAGTTGAATGTAACTTAATTTCAGACAAAGTTCAAAGATTCAGACCAAAATCATTTTTTTGAAACAAACGCAAAATTATAGTCGTAGTAAGCGATTGAGTTTTTAACAGTTTTACTACAAATTCAGATCAAAACTCGGAGCAACTTTAATAATGAGAACATTGCGCTTTTACGCTATCATTTTTTCACTGACAGTTTCATTTTTCGGATTAAACCCGGTTAAAATTTATGGACAGACCCAATCGTCAACGCCGCAGATCGCAAAAAATACGAGCGAGTCAAAATTAAATCGGGAAATTAAAGAAAATGATTCAGTTAAGGAAGAAACTCAGCCGAGTCTAACGGTTTCAAACTCGACGATCTCAACAAAACTTTCGCGAACCGGTGTTCAGAATTCGCAAACAATGCCGTTGACATTAAATGAAACGATCCGCAAAGCATTGGAAAATAACAACGACATCGAAGTTGCCAAAAATGATGTCAAGATCGCCGAATCGAATCTGCGTTCAATTTTGGGGATTTATGACGGAGTTTTTACATTTTCACCGAATCTTGACCGTAGTTCGACAAACGGACAAAGCGCGACAACCGACTTTCGCGTCAATTCAGATTTTACTCAGCAAATAAAACCAGGCGGCGGAAATTACAGGGTTTTTCTCAATAATAGCCGAACTGAAAACCGATTTGCCCAACAGCAGGTGACATCAGGTTCTTCATCATCAGGCGGCGCAATTTTTTCTTCAAGCCTTGGAGTTACTTTTACTCAACCGCTTTGGCGAAACTTAAAAACCGATTCAAACAGGCGACAGATAAATATCCAACGAAAACGGGTTTCACAATCGGACGCGGATTTTCGGCGGCAGGCAATTCTCGTCATCTCGCAAGTTCAGACAGCTTACTGGGATTTGGTCTTTGCCCTTCGTAATCAGCAAAATCAAGTTGCCAATGTCAATCTGAGCCGCGAGAATTTGCGGCAGGTCGAAGCAAAAATTTCTGCGGGCAGTGCCGCACCGCTTCAAAAAGCGGAAGTCGAAACCGAACTCGCCAATCGTGAAGGCGATCTTTTAAGCGCCACCCAACAAGTTTCGACCGCCGAAAATCGCTTGAAACAATTATTTTTGAAAGATCCGAATTCAAGTGAATGGCAAATGCAGCTCGTGCCGACCGATGCCCCTGTCTTAAACGACGAACCGGTCGAACTTGATGCGGCAATGAAAGACGCGATGGAATTTCGTCCTGAATTGAGCCGCCTGAAATTGGAAAAGGAAATCAACAAAATTGACCTTGATTATTACAAAAATCTAACCAAACCGAAAATTGATTTGACTTCCACCTTTTCGCTTGACGGTTTAGCAAGCGGCAACGTCAGCACAGCTTCGTTCACATCAAGTTTGTTCGCCATTCAAACTGCGGGAAGCGAAACCAATTCGAGTTCATATTTTTATAACTTGATTTGCCGAAGCACTTTAACGCCGCCGCCGAACTGTTCTTCAATTCCTTTAATTACAGTTGCCGGTTCTCCAAGCTATTTAAAAGGCGGCTTTAATCGTTCATTTGCCAATCTTTTCCGCTCAGATGCACCGAATTTCACGATTGGTGTGACTATTTCTTTTCCTTTCAAAAACCAAACTGCGAAAGCCGATCTGGCAACGGCGCGGCTTCAAACTGAAAGAATTGACGCGCAAACACGCTCGCAGGAACAAGCCGTCGTTTCCGAAGTTCGCAATGCCGTGCAAGCCGTCGAAACGGCGCGGCAAAAAATTTCAACTGCCAAAAGAGCACGCGAAAACGCCGAGATCCAACTAGATGGTGAACGCAAACTTTTTGAGGTTGGGCGTTCGACAACATTTATTCTGTTTCAGCGCGAAAATGCTTTGACAAATGCCCGCAACGGTGAAATTCGTGCCGAAACTGATTACAACAAAGCACTTTCCGAATTGCAGAGAGTAACCTCGACAACGTTTCAAGTAAATAATATTCAAGTTGATTCACCAATCAATACCCCAAAATAAACCAAGCTATTTCAACGTTTAGAAAACATTTTTTAATTATTTGGTAAAGAGTCGGACAGCCGACTCTTTATGTTTTTGGTGAAGTCTGCGAAAATTGAAAACGTGAAAATATCCGCCGTAATCATCGCTTTTAATGAAGAAGACAAAATTGCACGTGCAATTGATTCTCTTAAATGGGCTGACGAAGTTTTGCTCGTTGATTCGGAAAGCACCGACCGGACGCGCGAAATCGCCGAATCACACGGTGCAAAGGTCATTGTCCAAAAATGGCTCGGCTTTTCAAAACAAAAACAGTTTGCTGTTGATTCGGCTGAAAACGATTGGATTTTCAGCCTCGATGCTGACGAACAAGTGTCGAAAGAATTAAAAAAAGAAATATTACAACTCAAAAATTCCGGCATCGAATTGGCGAACGGTTATAAACTACCGCGTCTTTCCTTTTATATGGAACGCCCGATTCGTCACAGCGGTTGGTATCCTGATTGGCAATTGCGTTTTTTTAATCGGAATAAAGGAAAATGGAAGGACGTTTTGATCCACGAATCGTTCATGGTTGAGGGAAGAGTTGAAAAATTACGCGGCGATATTTTGCATTTCAGCGTTGAAAATGCCGCGCATCATCATCAGATGATCGGCAAACGTTACGCGCCGCTTGCCGCCGATCAAATGTTTATGAGCGGCAAGGAAACCACTGCTTTTAAGATTGCGACGGTTGGATTGACAACTTTTATTCAAACTTATTTTCTGAAACTCGGTTTTCTCGACGGGTTAGCGGGGTTTTGCATTGCCCGCTTTGCCGCGCATCACGCTTTTCTTAAACATCTAATATTGTGGGAATTACAACGAAATAAAAAATAAATTTAGTTTCTAAAAATACAACCCTCAAAATTTTCAAAACATCAAACCTTTGGTTTCCAATATTTTTGGGTTATATTTTACAAAGGCTAATTATTTTTATGAGAAAACTTCTATTTTCAATTTCCTTGATTCTGCTTTTTTCCACCTTCGTGTTTTCGCAAACACAAAAAGGTATTGACACGCAAACCAATAAAATAAAGGAAACTACCAATAAAACAACCCAAACAACGACCACCGGCGGCGGCGGTCGCTCGATTGATTGGGGCAAGGATAAAACAAAGGTTCGCAACCGCCTTGATAATCCCTATCGAATGAACTCCCGGCGCGACGTTTTGATTGAAAACGTGATGGTTGTGTTGCTTGAACAGAAAATTATTGTTGATGATTCGGCATCGCGTCCAAAGGAAGGCATTATTATTACGCAACCTTTTGTTTTTGCAAAAGGCGCTGTCATCACCAAAAACGAATTAAATCGCTACGCTATTTTGCCGAATTCTGATACATCCTGGACACGCGGCCGATATACTTTGATCATTGAAATTCAATCAATTGATGGAATTCAAAATAACGTATCGGTTACGGCAAAGGTTGAGGGACGTTCGGAAAACGGATTACAATCAGAATGGACAACACTTCAATCGAGCGGGTCGGCGGAAGAAGATTTTTTGATTAAACTGGTCGAACTTGTCACGGGAACAACCATCGACGAAAAACCAAGTGACCAATAAATAATTGTATTAAAGATGTTATTTAGAATTTCCACAATTTGTTTTTCAATATTGTTCGCAATGTTTTTTGCGACGGTCACTTTTGGACAAATTGATGCTTCTACGCAAAATGGCAAAACATCTCAACAAAAAGAAGATTTACCATCAAATATTAAAGAAACCCTTGCCAAACAACGTATTGAGCGTGACAAGAAAGATTACGAAGAATTATTAAAGCGGTGCGAAGAAGCAGTTACGATAAGCGAAGAACTCGAAAAATCCTTCGCCGATTCTAATCAACTGACTATCGAAGATACAAAAAAACTTGATCGTTTGGAAAAACTGGTCAAAAAAATCAGAGGCGAGCTTGGCGGCGATGATGACGACGAAAAACCCGACAAAGACGAAACAAATAAAGAAGAAAAGCCTTCGACTATGGTCAGCGCATTTAAAACTTTGCAGTCAAAGTCTTCGCAATTATTTAATGAGATAAAAAAATCAACCCGTTACAGCGTTTCGGTGATTGCTATTCAAACGTCAAATGTGCTGCTTAAACTCGTCAAATTTATTCGTTTCGGCAAATAGAATTTCTGCAGTCAATTCAATAGAGATTATTTGAAATAACTATCCACGAAGTTTCACGAAGCCAACACGAAGGTTTTTCTATTTTTTTGACATGTTTATCGCCGCTTTTCGGCTCAATTTTAAACATTCGACAACTTTTTCCGGTCCTTCGTGAAATCTTCGTGTCCCTAAAGTGGATAATTTCTTTATTTCAAATAATGTCTGATTATTAACACTATGAATACAAGTTTTTCTTTTTCCAAACTTGGAGTTGTGCTTCTAGCTTTTCTTTTCATATCTTTTTCTACAAGCAATATTTCGGCACAGAATGAAGACGATACGATCAAGGTCGAATCTTCGATCGTTGTTCTGAATGCCACAATTACTGATGCCAAAGGCACAATTGTCAGCGGATTAAAACAAAATCAATTTCAGATCTTTGAAGACGGCAAAGAGCAAAAAATAGAATTCTTCGAAGCCGAAAAAACTCCGTTTGCGGCAATCATTCTGCTTGATTCTTCCGGCAGTATGGAGCAGCGCGTGAGTCTTGCGCGTTCGGCGGCGATTCAGTTTCTCGACCGTTTACGAATAGATGATGTCGCGGCAATCTATAATTTCGATTCAAAAATCTCGCTCGTCCAGGATTTTTCAAACAGCCGCGATATTTACGAAGGTGCTTTTGATATTAAGGCAAATGGGATGACGGTTTTAAATGATGCAATTTTCAAAGCCGCTGAAGAACTCGACAAACGAAAAGAAAAACGCCGCGCAATCATTATTCTGTCTGATGGTGCCGACACGAAAAGCGGACGTTCCGCCGATAAAGCCTTAAAAGCTGCACTTGCCGCCAATGCCACAATTTACACGGTTGATATGTCGGCGATTGAAGCGTCCGGCAAAGAAAGAATGCAAAATCAAGGGGTTTTGAATAACTTCGCCGAAAAATCAGGCGGAAAATTCATCGCGACGCCCGGCGGCGTTGCCTTGCGCGATGCCTTTAAAAACATCGTCGAAGAACTCGGCGTTCAATACACGCTCGGTTATCAGACGACCAACACTGCCAAAGACGGAAAATGGCGAACGATTGAAATAAAGACCAACAAACAGGATGTAAATGTTAGAACACGGAAAGGCTACAATGCTCCCAAAGAAAAATAAATGGATCTAAAAACTCGTTTTATTCCTCGATCTATCTTTGTGTTTTTCGATTGCCAAAGTTATCAGCGCGTCAATTACCAGTGAAAACTCAATTCCCGTTCCCGCCCACATTTTCGGAAAGCCCGAAGCATCGGTCAAACCCGGAATAGTGTTGATTTCATTGACCAACAATGCTCCCGTATCGCTTCGCAAAAAGAAATCAACCCGTGCAAAACCTGCGCCGTCAATTGCTTTGAAAGCCGTAATTGCCATTTGCTGAATCTTTTTGGTTAATTCTTTCGAGATCGGTGCGGGCACGACAAATTCATTGTTGCCTGTTCCCGCATATTTTTCGGTGTAATCGAGAAATTTCTTGCTGTCGTCGCGAATCAGATATTCGCCCGGCAAGCTCGCCCGTGGCTCTTCATTGCCCATCACAGCACATTCGATTTCGCGCATTTCCAAACATTCTTCGACAATAATTTTTCGGTCATATCGAGCCGCCAGTGAAATAGCCTCGCGTAATGATAATTTATCGGTTGCTTTTGAAACGCCAACCGATGAGCCTAAATTTGCCGGTTTGACGAAACACGGATAGCCGAGCTGCGCCTCGATTTGATTGATGGTTGCCTCATCGCTATTTTCCCATTCACTTCGCAAAAACCAGACATATTTACAAATCGGCAATCCGGCATCGCGAAACAAAATCTTCATAAAAGCCTTGTCCATTCCACACGAAGATGCCAAAACGCCGCAACCGACATATGGAATATCAGACATTTCGAATAATCCTTGGATCGTTCCGTCTTCCCCAAAAGTTCCGTGCAGAACTGGAAAAACAACATCAAGTTTTTCGACCTTTGCTTCACCCGTTTGAGTTTCTAGTTTTATCAATCCCTGATAATTCGTATCTCCGGCAAAAGCGATCGAATTACGTGGAAAATTACCAATTTCATCCAGTAATATTTCTTGAGTTTGATGCGGCAACAAGCCTAAAGATTCTACCGGATTAAGCCAGTTTCCCTCTTTTGTGATGGCGATCGGAATTACCTCATATTTATTCCTGTCAATTTGCTCAATTACGGTTTTTGCCGAACGAACCGAAACTTCGTGCTCGCCCGAACGACCGCCGAAAACAATACCGATTTTTATTTTATCCATAGATTTTTTTAAGAGTGGAAAGTGGAGAGTGGAGAGTGGAGAGTAAAAAAACAAAATTCTCTACTCTCGACTCGTCATTATAAAATAGTTTTTCCAAGTGCCG
>JANPDZ010000440.1:0-10251 GCA_031431735.1 Acidobacteriota bacterium
GGCAATGCACCATGTTAGGCGAAAAAGAACAGGCGTTTGAATATCTGAACAAAGCCATCGAAAAGCGTCACGGTCAGTTGATTACGCTCAATGTCGATCCGTCTTTCGATTCTCTGCGCGACGACCCGCGCTTCGATGAATTGGTCAGGCGCATCGGGTTGAAGTAAGTTCAGAGTTACGCCTTTAGGCGTGAAGTTCTTTGCAAAAATTCACCTTGAATTTTTATTAAGCGTTTGCACGCCTAAAGGCGTAACTCTAAACTTTTCGCGGTCTTTTCAAGATGATTTTGACTTTGCCGTAAGCGTCGCCTTCGAGTGCTTCGGGCGTGTCGTGTTCGATGTCTTCGGCTTCACCCAATTTGCTTGTCCAAAGCCCGTCTGCTTTTTGTCGGGCGGCGTGTGAAGGCAAGCCATCGGCATCGGCGTATAAAACGATTTTTTCAAACTCAGGCTCGAAGGCGGAATCGGTTTCTTCTGTGTAGCCAAGAATATTGAAAGTTTTGAGGCAGTTTTCCAACGAATCGCTTTTATCGTCGCGCAACCAGAAAAAGTATGGCGAATCGGATGGCTGCCACCAATTTTTTTTGTCGTCCGCCGCCCAAGCAATGCAATTATAACGATAATCGGCGGGGCTGGTGATTTGATAATTTTTGAGATTCGGGAAAATTTCTGCGATTTCTTCGGTCGTCATTTTTGTCTTAAACTTTCAAATAGCTTTGCTGTTTTCCCCAACTGAGCCAACTTTGAACGGCTTCGTCAATGCTTTTAGCGGCTTGTGCGGCGTTATTTCCCGAAATTGCTTCGAGCGCGGGAAACCAACCCGGACTTGGATGCTTCCGCAGTTCTTCGAGAATAAACGGAAGCACTTTTTCGCCCATTCCGATAATTCGCAGATATGCCGGATGAACAATTTTTTGTCGGAGAAACGAGTAATGATGAGTAGCTTTTTTCCAAACTTTAACCAAATTTTCAAATTCCGGTTTGATTTCCGTTTCGGCTTCGATTTTGGCTTTCAATTTGACGAAGCGATTGTCTTTCGGATTTCGCAAAACTACTTCGTTTGTGCCTTGTTTTATCGTCGCTTCGAGCATTTGCACAAAAGTAAATTGCTCACTGTCGTCGCCATTTTTAACGGTTAGATTCTCGCTCATAGTGATTGTAGAATAACATAATTTCTTAACACCGAAAAAGATTTTGTTAAATTATCTCCCGCGATTTTGGCTTTTGTCGCCAATGACCAAAAGAGGAAAAATGAAAGAAATATCTTTACATCTTTTAATCTGCGCTATTGCTCTCGGATTATTTCTAACTTTATCAACGCCGTCTGCTCTTGCTCAATCGCAAGCCTTGAACGGGCAAATCGAAGGCACGGTTTCAGACCAAACAGGCGCGGCTGTCGCAAATGCCGTCATTACGGCGACAAACATTGAAACCGGCGCGAACAGAACTGTTTCCACTAATGAAAGCGGCGTTTATCGCTTTCCGCTCCTTCTGCTTGGAACTTATCGCATCACGGCGGAAGCCGCGAATTTTAAGAAATTTATCCGCGAAGGAATTATTTTGACAACCGGACAAACGGCGACGATTGATATAAATTTACAAACCGGAGACATCAAGGAAGTCGTAACGGTTTCATCCGACACTTCCATCGCCGACGTGGGCAAAACCGATTTGGGGCGCGTGATGAATAACCGCGAAGTGCAAAATCTGCCGCTTATTTCGCGCAATCCGTATAACTTCGCGCTTTTGCAAACCAATGTTACGGGTCGTCCGAGCCGCGGATTTGCAAATCCCATGATCAATGCCAACGGCTATCTGCGACGGGTCAATTATCTGCTCGACGGCAATACCAATACAGAAGGCACACGCGGTTCGCTGCGGTTTATGCTGATTTCCGACGTTTACGTCAGCGAAGTTCAATTGGTAACGAACGGTTTTGCGACGGAGTTCGGCAACACGCCGGGCTTGATTATGAATGTCGTAACGCCTTCGGGAACAAATAAATTTAGCGGCGCGGTCAGCTATCGCCTTCGCCGCTCGTCGTTTTATACGCGCCCGTTCTTTTTTTCTTCGTCCGAAGACGTGCCGGACAATAAGGCGGATAATTTTACGGCAGCAATCGGCGGCGCAATTATCAAAGACCGCTGGCATTTTTACGCGGCTTACGAATATGACAACCGCGACGATAAAGCGGCTGCCGTGCGGCTTTTGACCATCAGCCCGTCCGACAAAGCGCGGTTAATTGCCGAGGGTTTGCCCGCTTCGATTTTTCCGCTTGCCATTCCTTTTTTGCAAAGCGGACCTTATTATATTTTTCGCTCTGACGCTCAACTAAATGATAAGAATCGCCTGACCGTGCGGTTTAATCATTCCGATTTGCTGATAAAAAACTCTATTCAGGGTGGACTCAACACCTTAGAGCGCAATGTTGATGCGTTCCAGTTCGATTACGCTCTGGCAGTGCAGATTGCTTCATACACGCCAAAATTTTTTAACGAATTTCGCTTTCAATATGCCCAACGCACAAACCCAAGCACCGCCGGCATCAGAAACGAATTTTCCGGCACTGGACCTTCAATCGTGATTACCGGCGTGGCAAATTTCGGTTCGCCCGAAGGCGCGGGAGGCGCAGATACAATTTCCAAGCCACTCAGGATAACTCAATTTCAGGACAATCTGACGCGGACTTTTGGAACTCACGTTGTCAAATTCGGCGGCGGTTTCAACCTCTATCGCAACAGCGAGCGTTCAGCGATTTTTAGCCGCTATACATTTCCTTCGATTGCCGCGTATATTGCCGCTCGCAACGGCGACAATCCGCGCAGTTATACTTCTTATGTCGAAACCTTCGGCGAACAGGAAATCAGCTACCAAGCGACTTACTGGAATTTCTTTGTGCAAGACGATTGGAAGCTGACGCGCCGCTTAAAATTTAATTTCGGCTTGCGCTACGACCTGTATCGAATGCCCAAAGCCGATGCGACCTCGCTGTTTCCGGCTTCGCAAAAATTCAATGTGGACAAAAACAATTTCGCGCCACGTTTCGGCGTTGTTTATGTCTTGCGCGAAGGAAACCGCCCGACGATTATTCGCGCCGGCGCGGGAATTTATTACGACCAGCCGGTTTTGGCGATGTATAGTCGGGCATTGCAAAATAACGGAAATCCGAGATTTTTTAATTTGAGTTTTAGGGGAAACAACGACAATACGACGACATCAAGCATCAATGCGCCTGCCTTTCCAAACACTTTTTCCGGCTCTTTTCCTGCCGGTTCGGTTTTGCCGCCGCAAAATATTGATACGGTTGCGCCCGATTTTGAAACGATGTATGCGCTTCACTTTAATTTTCAAATCGAACAGGCGATTACCGAAAATCTTTCATTCGCCGTCGGATTCGTTCATTCAGGCGGACGGCACATTCCGATTTACCGAAACATCAACCTGATTAACCCGATTCGTTTTTTGGCGGACGGCAGACCTGTTTTTGGCACAGCGCGGCTTGACCCAAGATTTAACATTATCCAAATGGTCGACTCCGTCGGAGTTTCCCGCTACGACGCTTTGACTTTGCAATTAACCAAACGGTTTTCAAGCGGATTTCAATTCAGCGCGAACTACACGCTTTCAAAAGCAACCGACGACGCGCCCGAACAAAATACGACGAACGTCAATATTCAAGGTCTGGTTTTGTCAGACCCGACCAATCGCGCTTTGGACAAAGGTTTTTCTTTTGCCGACCAACGCCATACTTTTGTGGTGAGTCTGGTTGCCCGACCGCAATTTAATTTTGAAAACAAAACGCTGCGTTATCTTGCGGGCAACAATCAATTCGGCATCATCGCCACCGCCAACAGCGGCGAAACATTCAACATCATTTCCGGCTTAGACCTCAACGGCGACGGCATTTTGACATCTGACCGACCCGTCGGAATCAAACGCAATTCGGGGAAAACTCCGCCGCAATACAATGTTGATTTGCGCTATTCGCGTTTCTTCAATTTTACCGAGCGTTACAAATTAGAAGTTTTCGGCGAATTCCAAAATCTTTTCAACACCAACAGCATCGTCGGATTCACCAACGTCAGAGTTACGACAAATCCGACAACCGGCGAACTAATCGGCGCACTTCCAGACTTCAAAGCGCGTAATCAATCAACCTCGCAGGACAGCCGCCAATTTCAACTCGGCTTCAAGTTTATTTTCTAAAATTGATTAAATGATAATTCTCACAAAATTCGTGTAAAATAATTTCACTTATGCGTGATATTCCGGTCGGCAAACCTTCCTCTTTACTTGTCACATTTGACGATAAATATCAGATCCGCGACGTTTGTTTTCCGCACGTCAGGCAGAAAACAATTTGAGGTGCGTGCCAATTTAACCGGCAAGATTCATTTTTCGCAGGAGTTCCTGAAACCGCGAATCATTTCTCAAATCAGCAAAGCGCGGCTCGTCTTTTGTCCAGACCATCCTTTCTTCGCGGAGTTCGAGACATTTTTGCAAAGCGGCAATGGCTTCGTCCGTACGTCCGATTTCGCTGTCGGTTAACGCCAAAAAATAGAGTGATTTCGGGTCGTTTTCCGCCATTTTTTTTAGCCGGTTTCGCATTTCCGACGTTTTATCCGTTTGTCCGGTTTTGTGATAAGCAGTCGCCAGCATTGAAGCCCACGCAAAATCAATTTCTTTTTGATTCTGAAACAGTTCATTACCCAATTCGATAACTTTGGCGTAATCGCCTTTGAGCAAGTAAAGTTTTGCCATCCCGCGACGGGCAAACTGCGAATCTTTGTCCATTTCCAAAGTCGCTTGCAGAACCTTCAAACCCTCGTCAAATTTGCCTTGTTTTTCGAGAATGCCATACAGCGGAATTCCCAAATCCGCCGAGCGCGGGTCGAGTTCGCGCGCTTTGTAAATTTCGGCGAGGGCTTCGTCGTAGCGACCCAGAGTTGTCAGCAGACGCGCATAGTATTGATGTGCATTGACGCTGTTCGGATTAAGCTCGATTGCCCGCCGGAAAGATTCTTCCGCGCCGCGCCAATCCCAGTCGTGCGAGTATTTAATCCGCCCGAGCGAGCTGTGAGCTTCGGCAAGATTCGGGTCGAGTGCCAAGGCTTTATCGGTCGCGGTCTTGGCTTTTTCGTAAAATTCCGAATCGGCGCGGCTCGTAAAATTTGCCTGCCAGATGTATGCGTCCGCCAGACCTGCAAAAGCAAGCGCGTAATTCGGGTCGAGATTTATCGCCTGCTGAAATTCGGCGAACGCTTTTTCAGCATTGCGTTTTTCCAGAAAGAAACGTCCGCGCCAGTAGGCATCAAAAGCATCGCGGTTTTCCGTGTCGCGCTTTGCCAAAATTCGACGGTCTTTATCAATCAGTTGAGAAACCAAGGATTGCGTAACTTTGTTGGAAATCGTGTCTTGCAAATTGAAAAAATCAGCTTCCACCGAGTCGAACGAATCCTGCCAAAGCTGTGCGCCGTCGCGCACATCCCATAAACGAACATTGACGCGCAAGCGGTTTTCCGTCTGCTGAAGTGTGCCTTCAAGAACAGCATCAACCTTTAATTTCTCGCCGAATTTGAGCGGGTCTTGCTCGTTTCCCGTGTAATCTTTGACGGAACTCAAAGGGCGCACGACAAAACGATTCAAACTGCCGAGACGCGAAATCAGCGAATCGGTCAAACCGATTGACAAGGCTTTGTTTTTTTCGCCTTCATTTAATGTCTTTAAAGGCAAAATCGCGACGGTGCGGATATTTCTTTCGCTGATGGGAACGCTCGAAAGTCCGCGTTGGTCGTTAAATTTCCACCAGGCGGCAAAACTCGTCAGAAATAAGATGCCGAGCAAAATTATCGCAATGAAATGCCAGCGAATTTGCGCTTTTGGAGTAACCGGCAACGATGAAACCGTGGCGGGTATTTCTGCAAGATTTTTGGCTTTGCGGTCGGTTTCAAAAACCTCTTTCACTTCGGCAACAAAACGATACCCCTGTTTGGGAACGGTTTGCACAAACGGCGCATCGCTTTGGCAGTTTTCGCCAAGTGTTTTTCTGAGCTGCGAAACCGTGTAGTTGATATTTGCTTCTTCGACAAACGTATCGCGCCAAATTGTTTCCAGCAATTCCTCGCGGCTGACGATGTTTCCGTGACGGCTAATCAGCAAAATCAACAGTTCCAAAGCCTTCGGCGCGATTGACACAAGCCGGTCGCCGAGCCATAACCCGTGATTTTCAGCGTCGAGCCGAAAACTGCCGAATTCGTAAAAATGTTCGATTTTACCCGACAAATGATTTTCCTTACAAATTACTTATCTTTTCCAAAGGATTTTTCATTAGAAATATACAACTATTAGCACCATAGTTCAATTTTTTTTATTGTTCATAAAAATGTTTGGAGGTTTAAAAACATATGAAACGAAAAATTATTTTATCAATCACGTTCGTCCTGAGCCTGACAATTCTCTTGCTGACGAGTTCCGATTCGACGGCGCAGTCGCCGAATCAATTCAGAGTTATTGCCGACACGGGCGTTGTCAGCCTCGGTCCGAATCAGATTCTTCGGATAACAGCATCCGAGGGCATAATGACGGCGAAGTTTTCGCTGTTCGATTCAGACGAACTGATTACGCGCAGGAAACCTGCAGCGGCGGCGTGTGCAAACTCACCGTCTCAGCGCAAAGCGCAACTAATCCGATAACGTTGATGCCGGGCGAAGCGGCTTCATACGACATGGGTGACACCGCAACCCACGAAGTTCGCGCAACGGTTTTGAGCAACCATCAGGATGTGCAGGTGAATGCCGCCATTATTAATACGGTTACGGGGAATGTGGATTCGGTAATGCACTACCCGCAATGCAATGGCAGCAACAACGGCGATTTGAATTGAATTATTGATGCATTAACGAACGCAGCTATTGATTATAGTTTTGGTTTTTAATTAGTAAGACGGAGCATCCGGCTTGAGCTGCCCGCGCTCGTGATTTGTTGTTCCTTGAGTTCGGCGCAAAGCAGTAAATTGGAGTAAAGACAATGAAAAACATAAAAATTCAGATAACGCGAATAATTTTATTTGCAAGTTTTTTAATGATTGCCGCAGGCGTGCAGGCAGCGACGCGGACGGTCACGAAAGCGATTGATACCAACGACGGCTTGTGCAATGCCGACTGCTCTTTAAGAGAGGCGATTGACGTTTCCAACGCAGGCGACACGATTATTTTTTCCGCGCTTTTCAATACGCCGCAGAACATCGGGCTGACCAACGGCGAGTTGGACATTAACAAAGATTTGACGATTGTCGGACCGGGCGCGGATTTGCTGACGATTGACGGCAACAGCGGCGCAACCATTGATAATGTTTTCGACATTTTCAGCAACGCCACGGTTGTTATCAGCGGGGTGACAATGACGGACGGCGGTTACTATGCCGATTTCACTATTCAAAACGACGGCAATTTGACAATCACGCAATGCAGCGTTTCGGGAAACGTTTCTTCCGGCGGTATCAAAAACAACGGCGTGATGGTGTTGGATTCGAGCACGGTTTCGGAAAACAACGGGCTTTTCGGCGGCGGAATTGAAAATCGTGCGACATTAACCGTGACCGACAGCACCGTTTCAAACAATACGGGAGACTACGCCAGCGCGTTCGACGGCGGCGCGGGCGGAATTTACAGCAACGACGGGACGCTGACCATCACCAACTCGACCATTTCCGGCAACTTAAAACGCAATGCCCACGATAACGGCGGCGGCATTTGGACGAATAGCTTGACAACTATTACCAACAGCACAATCACCAACAACGAGGGTAACTACCTGAGTTCAAGCGACGCGAGCGGCATCTTTGCGGAAGGCAGTATGGTGACGATTCGCAGCACTATCATCGCCGCCAACGTCAACAACCCGACCGTGCCGGATGTGGTCGCCGGTTTCGCCGGCGGTTTTATTTCCGGCGGCTGGAATCTTATCGGCAATGTTGGTGCGGTCACGACTTTCAACTTTCTCGGCGACCAGAAAGGCACGGGATTACTGCCGCTAAATCCGATGCTCGACCCGCTCGGCGATTACGGCGGCATGACCGAAACGCATCGCCTGCAAACAACCAGCACGGCGATTGATAAAGCTTACAGCTTCGGCGCGACGACCGACCAGCGCGGTTATCTGCGACCTTTCGACAAATCGGGTTATCCGAACGCAACCGGCGGTGACGGCAGCGACATCGGCGCGTATGAATTGCAGTTCGCGGTCATTGTCACCGGCAAAGTCCTTGATTTTGAAGGGTTTCTGCTGCGCAACCGGCGCGTTTTAATTCGGGCGTCGAGCGGTGAAAAACGCGCCGTTAAAACCGACCGGCTCGGTATGTATCGCTTCGATAATATTCCGCGCAATAAAACCTATCAGGTAAGCGTTACTGACCGGCAATATCAGTTTATGCCGCAGACTATAATGGTGTTGGAAGCAAATATCGAAAATTTGAATTTTACACCACTGCCATAAAAGATTGCTGAAGACGAATACGAGGAGCGCGGCTACGCTTTTCATCAAGGGAATTTTTGAGTCAAGAAAATTTTGGAGAGGTAAAAAACTATGAAACGCAAAATCACATTATCAATCGCGCTCGCGTTGAGCATCGTTTTAGTATCGCTGATGAGTTCCGATTCAAAAGTCGGGGCGCAAAATCAATTAAGATATACCGCTGACACCGGTTTTGTTACTCTCATTCCGGGTCAGATTCTTCGCGTTTCGGTTAGTTTGGGGAAATATATTGATCGCGACGGTAGGTTTACGTTTAGACGAATTGAATACGCGCAAGGCGTTTGCAGCGGCGGCGTTTGCAAACACACGGTCGCATCACAATCCGCATCCGCCCCGATAACGTTGATGCTGGACGAAGCGGCTTCATTCGACATTCCCGCCGGCGGCAGCGGAGTGCGCGGCATTGTCGTCAGCAACACCCCAAATATGAGAGTAAATGCCGTGATTATTGACAGCGCGACGGGCGCGGTCGTATCACTTGTTAATAATGAATCGTTTAAAGAAGTAATATTTGATTTTTAAGAAGGAGGAAAAAGAAATGAAACGCAGAATAATATTATCAATCGGGCTCGTGTTGAGCATTGTTTTAGTATCGCTGATGAGTTCCGATCGGGCGGTCAATGCAGAACCGCCGCAAAGATTTGTCTGGGACACAGGCATTGTTACGCTCGGAGAGAATCAATTTCTTCGCGTCGTATCAGTTGACGGAGAACTGGGAGGCGGACTTTACGGCGTAGTTATCAAGCGCATCGAATATCAGCAAACCGTTTGCGAAGCGGGAATCTGCAAACAATCGGTTGCCTCGCAAACAACCTCTCCGCCATTAACCGTTGCGCCGAATGAAGCTGTTTCAATTGATACGCCAAACGGCGGTATTCGGCGGATACTGATTTTGAGCAACAATCGAAGCGTGAAAGTAAACGCCATGATTATTGACAGTGCTACGGGCAAGATCGTTGCCTTTTTTACAGTTGAGTTTGGAGAGGGAAGGATTGCCGACTGAAAATATCTGGGCACTACAGGCAATATCGTTGCCTTTACAATTAATCGTTGCAGTCCGAAAATTTGAGAAATGGTCTTTTGGGCGAAGTTTTCGGAAACTTGGAATTGACGATTAAAACCGCCACCGCTCAAATTTTCGATAATTAAAATCAAAGCAACACACATCAGAATAAGTGTAAAGTGAGAGGTGAAAGCTGAGAGGTCAAATCTATCACTTATCGCCTTTCACTTTTCACTTATTTCGAAGCGGTTAAACCGTCTGCCGAAATTCGTGTAAAATAGTTTCACATATGCGCTATATTCCGGTCGGCAAACCTTCCTCTTTACTTGTCACATTTGACGATAAATATCAGATCCGCGACGTTTATTTTCCGCACGTCGGGCAGGAAGATTTTATGGAATTGTGCCGTTTTCAAAGCCAAGATTGACGGGTTGTTTGATGTCCGATTTTTTCGGATTGCGGTTCGGATCGTCAAGCCGCATTTGTTCGGGCGAAAGCAGATTGGTTGACCGAACATCCTGACCGACAATTTCCAATTTCAAATCATCCGCCCAGACCGCTCCTTTGCCGCTAATCAGCGTGCCGAAAACAATATTGACCGTGTCGTTCGGAACATCGAGTACCACTTCAAACTGTTTCCAGTCGGTCGTGCCGATGACCGGACGATCATCCATATTGTCAAAGCCGAGCAAGCGCCGGTTGCCGTCCAGACGCATC
>JANPDZ010000441.1:0-6153 GCA_031431735.1 Acidobacteriota bacterium
AAAAATCTGTTAAATATATGGCGAAAGTATTTAATGAACCGCCCTGTGAAATTAACAAACAAAAATATAACGCGATCGTCAAAGCATTGGGCAAGCACGATTGGAAGAATAGTCAAGAAGATGAATCAAGCATTATCAATAAGGTCATTACTTCCCAATTAAGATCAACCGAAATTAGCGGACAAGACTGATTTTTATCGGACTCGAACAGATATTTCAGTTCCGTAATTTTTCATTATTTCTCCGGCATCATCTTTGGTCAGCGGTTTGAGTTTCAAATAATTCGTTTGACCGGAGCGCAGACAGCCTTGTCTGCCAATTCGCCTAAGCGAGCTAACGCCCGTTGGAAAATGGAAACCTCCGATGACAACAAATATTTTCGCGCCCTGCGCTCAGGCAAGTAAGGGATGCTTGCCTCCAGTCTTTAAGTTTTCGTTTACTGACAAAAAAACTTATTATTGACGCATTACTCGGCGCGTTTTTCAAAAAAAACCTTTCAAATCCGGTTAAGAATTGATACTCTGTTTTTTCAGGAGAAACTATTTATGAAAATGCTTTCCAAAATCGCCTTGCTTTGTGTTTTGCTGCTTTCCGCAAGCAGCGTTTTTGCACAGAATGACGACCGCGAAAAAGGCATCGAGCTCTACAACAAGGGCGAATATAAACAGGCGGTCGAAGCGCTTCAGAAAGCCGTCAAAGCCGCGCCGAATGATGCGCAGGCGCAGACCTTTCTGGCAATGTCGCAGATCAAACTCGGGAAGTTCAAAGACGCCGAAAAGTCGCTCGGCAAAAGTCTTGCCCTTGATCCGAATCAGCCGAATGCGCGCAAGGCTCTGGCGTATGTTTATCTGCTGCGCAACAAACTGAATGATTCGATCAAACAGATCGGAATTCTGAGCGGAATCGAAACGCCCGACGCCGAATCTTTCTATATTCTCGGGGTCGCCAATCTGCGACTCGGAAATAATGATGCCGCACTGGGAAATGCCGACAAAGCCGTTAAACTCGATCCGAAATTTGCCAACGCTTATTTTTTGAAGGCGCAGGCAATTATGAACGTCTGGAACGGTCCGAAGGATTACGCCGCGATCGCCAAGAAATACGGAAGTTCGGCTGAAAATATCGGTAAATTCATACTGCTTTCGACAGAAACATCCGGGGCGTCATTCTGGCGCGGGCAACAGGAAACGCTCAGGGTTTTCGCTGCCTACTACGCTGAAAAAGAAAAGAATAAAAGTACCGACGAAAGTGCCGACGAAAACCGGCGCATCTTACCGATCAAGATCTTGAACAAACCGAGGGCAAATTATACCGACCGCGCCCGCCAAGCCGGAGTTCAGGGAACGATCAGACTTTTAGTGGCTTTTGCCGAAAACGGCAAGGTGACAAATATTCTGGTTCTAAAAAGTCTTGGCTACGGTCTTGACGAGGAAGCATTGAAAGCGGCGCAGGGCGTAAAATTCGAGCCCGAACTCCGCGACGGAAAACCCGTCACGACCGTTAAGATGGTCGAATATTCTTTCTCGATTTACTGACACGACGAGACGTATTAAAATGCTTTCAAAAATGATTCGCATTCAGGATTCTTAAAACTTGAAAAACCGTTTTGAAAGGCATAATATTATCATATTCGCAAAATTTAGTTTTTTATGAATTCATTGATACGCAAAAGAAGTCATTCAGATACAACCAAGGAGAAAAAATATGTCAATCAGATTAGGCGACGAAGCGCCGGATTTTACGGCGGAAACTACGATCGGAACATTAAACTTTTATGATTATTTAGGCGATGGTTGGGGCGTTCTGTTTTCGCACCCGAAAGATTACACGCCCGTCTGCACGACCGAACTCGGAATGGCGGCGCGCCTCAAACCCGAATTTGACAAGCGCAATGTCAAGATCATCGGCTTGAGCGTTGACCCGCTCGAATCGCACAAAGGATGGGAAAAAGACATCGAAGAAACGCAAGGCACCGCCGTCAATTTCCCGATGATCGCCGACGCGGATAAAAAAGTCTCGGATCTTTACGATATGATTCATCCGAACGCGAGCGACACTTTTACCGTTCGTTCGGTTTATGTCATCGGTCCCGACAAAAAAGTTAAGCTGATGATCACCTATCCGGCAAGCACCGGCCGAAACTTTGACGAAATACTGCGTGTTATTGATTCATTGCAATTAACGGCGCAATACAGCGTCGCGACGCCCGTAAATTGGAAAGACGGCGACGATTGCATCATCGTTCCCGCACTCTCGAACGAAGCCGCGAAGGAAAAATTCCCGCAGGGCTGGAACGAAGTCAAACCATATTTGCGAATCACGCCGCAACCGAACAAAGCAAAAGGCGAAAGCGCATAAAAAATCACTAACCGCAAAACACGCGAAATACGCTAAATAAATTTGTGAAAAAAATTTAGCGTATTTCGCGCATTTCGCGGTTAAATTCTGTTTTAACCTTTTTTCAATTTTTGCAATCGTTCCGCCGCCGTTTGCAAAGTTTCGTCTTTTTTGCAGAAGCAGAAACGCACGAAATTTTTGCCCGATTCCGCGTCTTTGTAAAATGACGAACCCGGCACGCAGGCGACGCCGATCTCGCGAATCAGATATTTTGTGAACTCCAGATCGTCGTCAAAGCCGAAATCCGCAATATCCGTCATCACATAATACGCGCCGTCGGGCGCATCGCATTTCAGACCGACATCCTGCAAAACCGGTACGATAAAATCGCGTTTGCGTTGATATTCCTTCTGCAAACTGTTGTAATATTTGGGCGGCAGGCTCAGCGCATAAGCTCCCGCACGCTGCAAAGGATTTGCCGCGCCGACTGTTAAAAAATCGTGAACCTTGCGGATCGAGCTCGTAATATCGGGCGGCGCAATTGCATAACCGACGCGCCAACCCGTCACCGAATAAGTTTTCGACAGAGAATTAACGACCACCGTGCGTTCGCGCATTCCATCAAGCTGCGCCATCGAGATATGCTGCGGATTATTCGTCGCCATCGTCATTGTTCCGGCTTCTCTGACTCCGCGATAAAGAATATGTTCGTAGATTTCGTCAGTAAAACAGAGCGCGTCAAACTCCTGACAGAGTCCGGCGATAAACTCCAGTTCGTCACGCGTATAAACCTTACCCGTCGGGTTGTTCGGGTTGCAGATGATGATCGCCTTCGTCTTTTCATTAAAAGCGGCGCGTAGTTCGTCGCGGTCAAAATGCCAGCCGTCGGCGGTTTTTCGCAAAGGAACGTAGCGCGGTTTCGCGTCGGAAAGAATCGCGTCGGGCGCGTAGTTTTCATAAAAAGGCTCGAACACGACGACCTCTTCGCCCGCGTCCACGGTCGCCATCATTCCCGCGATCATTCCTTCGGTCGAACCGCACGTGACGGTAATTTCGGTTTCGGGATCAATATCCAAACCGAGAAACCATTTCGTCTTGGCGGCGATCGCGTCGCGCAATTCCTTGACGCCCCACGTGATCGCGTATTGATTATGATCGGCGGCAATCGCCTCGATCGCCTTTTCCTTGATGTCGAAAGGCGCGGCAAAATCCGGAAATCCTTGCGACAGATTGACCGCGCCGTATTTTAATGCCTCACGCGTCATCTCGCGAATCACTGATTCGGTAAAACTGCCTGCTTTTTTCGAGATTCGATTTTTAGTTGGTTTGGGTTGCGTCATAATTTCAAACTAAATTTATTTAGTACAAACGTCAATCACGGCAAGCACTTCATCAATAAGTTCCAGCGTTGCTTTTTCGACAAATTTTGCTTTTCGTGCGTTAAAATCAACTGATTTAACTTGCTCGACCATAACAAAGCCTGTCAATGAACTCGATTGAGGAACAGCTAAATGAAACGGAATTTTGCGGTCGGTGTTTGTAATCGGGCAAACTATTGCTAAACCTGTAGCTTTGTTGAAAAGATAATTGCTAACCACTAAAGCGGGTCGTCTGCCTTTCTGTTCGTACCCCGATTGCGGGTCGAAGGTAAGTGCAATGAAATCGCCTTTTTCGGGAATGTATTTCACCATTACCAGACTTCCTTGCCGACCGGTTTGCCGAAATCTTCTTCATGCGGTATGTAATCTTCGGGCATTTCTGCAGCCATTTTTGCCAAATCGAATTTCGGTTTCTCTTCGGGAACAATCACGTAAACTTTTGTTTTTTCAGGCAGTCTGATATTGATTTCGAGTCTGATTTGCCCGTTTTCAATCGTCCCTTTGTAGGTTGAAACACTCATAAATTTCTCCGTTATTTTCTAAACCTTGCCTTCCAATTTTGATAGTTCGCGCAGATAGATCTTTCTGCCGATTTGATAACCGCTGACTTCAAAAGTTTCGTCGGCAAACATCAATTTGCCGTGGTCAATTTGTTTCGCTTTTGCTTTGGATTTTTGCTTTAAATTGACTTGTTCAAGCAAATCCCGTAATTCTTCGGCGATTTCTTCGGGCGGATTTCCTGCCAGAGCGGTCGCGATCAATTTCTCGGCTTGACGATATTCTTCGCAGCTCATCGCCATCGAAGCGGCGCTGCGATAGAGAACGGAACGACTTGGTTCTTCATTTAAACGATCTTTCAGCATTTCTGCGGCTTGAATTTCCATTGCGAGAGCTTGGCGGAGTTTTTCATCTGCCAAAGATAAATTACCTTCTCGTCGGGCGAAAAATGCTTCATCCCAAAACTCCATTGCTTTTTCGTGTAAATCAGTCGTTTTGTTCATTTTTTTTCCAAATGCGAAACAGGCTTGCTAAATTCAACGATGACAATAAACGCCGGACAATCGTCGTCTGTCGGATAAGTCTGCTTTTTCTTTTGCTTCAAACGCGCTTTGATTTTTGACTCATTGCCTTCAAGAATTCCCGAAATCTCAAGTCGCGCGACATCTTGAAAAGGTTCTTTATCCGTTTTGTATCCAAGCCAATAATCAACGCCTTCGCCCTTTACCGCCCGACGTATCACGATAAATTCGGTCATCTCGCGAATCAAAAGAACTGCAATTCCCATTGCGCCGTATTCCGTTAATTCTTGAGTGTCATTCCAAGCCTGGCGGGTTTGCTCCGTAATTTGATTGTTCCAAAAAACCTGAAATACCGTTTCGGAATCTCCTTTAACCTGCATTTCCGCGCCGCTCGCGTGATTTTTCAAAGACAAACAATGTGAACTCGCTTCGCAAAGAAATTTTCCCCAAGCCTTTGACATTCCCGGAAATCCGTTTTCAAGTTCGTTCAATAACAATTTCTGTGCGGGTTTTAGCATTCAATAAATATGGACAAACGGCTTTTATAGATTATCACGAATCTTAAGCCGTCTGATAATTTCGCGGTGCGCCCAAATTTCAAAACCTCACGCGTCATCTCGCGAATGACCGATTCGGTAAAACTGCCCGCTTTTTTCGAGATACGATTTTTAGTTGGTTTGGTTTGCGTCATAAATTCATTAATTTACACTTTTTTGCGCGTTTCTGATAATCTCGTAAACTTTTTTTGCGTTTTGAATCGAATCAAAACTTGGGACTACGGGCTGGTTGCGTTTGGAAAAAGGAAAGCTTTGCCATTGCGAATTTGAATCGTTTAATCCGAAAAACACCGTTCCGCTTCCATCGTTTTTTTCGGTCAGAGAAATATCGGTCAGAGTTTTTAGATTCAATGATTTTATCTGTTTGCTGAAAACTCCCGAAACGATGATCGCCCGATCCTTATGTCACGCCATAATACATTTTTGCCCGCTGTTTTGCATCAATAAAAAATCTTCCGACAGCCATATAGAGTCCGACAATCACGAATGGAATTCCCCACAACTTAAAGATCAAAGGCCCGTCTGTTGAAAGAACGCTCACTTCCCAAAATATGGCGAATCCGCACCACAATAAACTGAAAGGAATCATAAAAGCATCCGGGGCACGAAAAAAAATTCCTTGCCGCGGCTGCCCTGACCATAAAAGACTTTCACCGGATGAAAGTTGCGAATCAAGAAATCTTTTTTGTTCGTTCCACATAGTTTCAAATTATACAACCGAAAAATCCAAACCACTGCGAAAAAAGCCAACTCGGCGCGAAAAAACATAAATTTTCTTTTTAAACGCAATTTGCCGTGAAAAAATCATTACTGGGTGGTCTTGAATGAGGATTGTTTTTTATCAATCTCGAAAATTGATAA
>JANPDZ010000442.1:0-3183 GCA_031431735.1 Acidobacteriota bacterium
ATCAATATTGCGCCCTTTCAGGGCTTAGTGAAATTATGTATCGCCGACCTAGCGCGATGCGCTAGGCTATTATATCCCGCTCTTTCAGAGCTAAAATCAATGTTTTTGACTTGTGTAGATACTAATGGCTCAAGCTAGTGGCAATTGAAAGAAAGTGTTATAACTTATTTTTTACACATTCCTTAGCGGTTTTAGACGAACTCAACAACGGCGATTATCCAAAGAAAGAAAAATGTTTAAAGTTGATGAAAAATTTGCCGCTTGTATCAATCGAAAAAGAGATTATTATTGTTGTTCAAGCCTACATTCATCACAAAGTTATGCCTGACAATCCGTTGGGCGACGCGCTTCATCTTGCTTTAGCTTCTTTTCATAAATGTGATTTTCTGCTGACTTGGAATTGCAAACATCTTGCTAATGCCAACAAATTCGGACATATTAGAAGAATGAATAGTCTTCTGGATTTACATAATCCACTTCTTGTAACGCCATTAGAATTACTCGGAGGAACAAATGAGCAAACAGACAACTGACCCGACGTTTGAACGAATCCGCGATGCCAGAAAAAAAATTTCCGCGCAACACGGACACGACATCGAAAAAATGATTACCTATTATCGCAAGCAACAGCTTGAATTAGAAAAAGAAACTGATTCAAAGACTCTTAATCCAAAACTGATTTTAGAAAAAATTATTTAGAAGCATTGTGAAAAGATACGGCAATCTTTGGAAAGAAGTGATTGACGAAGACAATCTTTTTCTCGCGGCAAAAAAAGCGGCACGGGGTAAACGATTTCAAGATAACGTGCTAAAATTTAACGCGAAGCTCCGCGATAATATCGTCAAAATAAAGCGAGAATTGGAAAGTCGAAAGTATCAGCCGGGAAGCTATCGGACATTTGAGATTTTTGAACCGAAAAAACGCAAGGTGCGGGTGCAGAGCACAATGGCGTTAAGTTAAGGAGAAAACGTAAAACACGCCTGTTCGCCTGTTTTCCCGGCTTTCCTTTATTATCAATAGCGGCGCGAAATTAAAACAGGCGAACAGGCGCGTTTTACGTTTAATGCCGAATTTTCGCTTAACTTAATGCCATTAGGCTTTACGCTATTGCCATTTTCAATGGCTAAAAAACAAATTTGCGTAACATCAGTTATAAGAAAATGTTACTCAAATTTACATTACTGTTTCAACAATTTTAACATTCAAAGTAGTTTCAGTCGTGCCTTTTTTAAATTTAACGCACTGCGCCGGATAAAACCTCGCGCTTGGCGTCGCTCCATTGGCGCAAAAGAACCGTAATTTGTTCGGATTGATCCAATTCAGCAACAGAAAAAAACTGCTAAGCAGGTGAGCAAAAGTAATATGACATAATGCAGAAGCCCGCTACGATCGTAAGGGCGAAGAGGCACACTTACGAGCGTAGCGTGTTTCCGCATTTTCATTATATTACAAAATATATGCTTACCTGCTTAATTGGCTTTACAAGGTTTGTTTGCCGAACTATCGGCCAGTTTTCGCGCTTCTTCATTGGCGTTAGCCATCGGTTTGACGACATCGGTGATGCAGGATCTTTCCGGCGTTATCTTTGAAACGACAAGATACGAACTCGTTTTGGTTTCGTCCTTTTTGTCGCTTGCATTGAGGCGCACGATCATCGCGATGGGAATGACTTTGCCGTCTTTTTTCTCAACACGCCATTCGGCTTTGTCGCCGATCGCAGAAAATGCGCCCGAAACATTTGCCTGAAAATCGAGCTCGCTCTTTTTGCCGTTTGGCGCGATAACATTGATTGTTTGCCGCAGATCGCCGGCAGTGACTTCGAGTTTATAGCCGCCGACACCTTCGCACAATTGCACGCTCCAACCTTCTTCTTCGTTTAAATCGGTTGTTTTGCATTTGCTCCCTGTCAGGTCAACATAAACCGTTTCGATTTTCGAGGCGGTGTCGGCCGGTTTGGGTTTTTCTTCTGTCGAAGATTTGTTTTTAGTTGGAGCGCTCCCGCTGCCTGTTTGATTCGAATCGGCATTTGCCGGCGGATTGTTCTGCACATTGGCGGCTGACGGACAGCCGACAAAAAAACTTACGGTGATGATTAGCGCAATAAGACTGATATTTCTGTAGTTTTTCATTTGTTGATTCACGTTATTTGATTAGTCTATTTCGTTGAAAGATGTTTGATAATAACTTATTTGATTTGAATTATCTATGCCTAAAAAGAATAACGCAAAACAAACTGCATACTTCGAGGAGTGCCTTGAATGGCGGTAAATTTTGAAAAATTCGTCGAAGTTTGAGTGGCGTTTTGCGGGTCGAGGTCGACTTTGTAATCGGCAAGATTAATGCTTCCCATTTTTTGCGTGTTGGCGACGTTGAAAACTTCCCAGCGAAATTGGAGTTTGTGATTTTCCCAAGGCAAATCGAAAGTTTTGCCGAATCCCAAATCAAGCACCCAAAACCCCGGAAGGCGGAAAACATTACGCTCTCCCGTTTCGCCCGGATAGGCGTTTCTAAAACTGCGGTAGGCTTCCAAAGTGTTGCAACCAAAAAGCCCGCCGCCGCGTGTCGGGCAGGTTTGAATGTCGGCGGTGCGGGTTGTGTAGCTTTCGATAGTCCAATTTGTCGCCCAAGCGGTGTCCCTCGGCGCGGAGATTGGCAAGCCGGAGTTGTAGCGGAAAATTCCCGTCAATTGCCAGCCGCCTAAGATTAGATCAGTGAATTTATTGAGATTGCCGAAAATCGCTTCGCCGCGTCCGATGGGCAGTTTGAAAATGGCGTTGGCATTGATGATGTGGCGCATATCAAAATCGGACGCGGCATAATTATCTTCCGGCCGAAACGGATTGATGACATATCCGGCATTAGAAAAAATATTTGAATTTTGCAGACCCGAACCGTCATCCTCAGAGCGCGAGAAAGTGTAGTTAAAATCCATTGTCAGGCGCGTTCCCAATCTTTGGCGAACGGTAAAAGATACCGCCTGGTAATCGGATTTTCCGATTGAACTCCAAGCGACGTAAGAGCCGAATTGCGGTTGGTAGAAAATATGTTCGCCCTGAAAACGGCTGGATAACAGCGATAATTTAAGTTGGGCGGTTGTCCAGTCATAATTTGTTTCACAACTGTCTGCGCCACCAAATACTAATGATTAGACGGCTTGTGTTTGGTTATAACTTCCGTCGCAT
>JANPDZ010000443.1:0-3881 GCA_031431735.1 Acidobacteriota bacterium
TCATTACTGAGCGGTCTAAAAATTGCAGTAGTTTTGAAAACTAAGAAAATCTGCCTACGAAAGACACGAAAAAAACGAAAAAAAGCATTTTTGCCAAATCTTTTTTCTTGATTTCGTATCTTTCGTGTATGCGCGCAGGCAAAATTCTCTTAAATTTTAGTAATTTTCAAGTGAGCAATAACTGTGCCGCTCAGTAATGTATTAGAATGTCAATTTTAGATTGACATTGACATTCTGCTTTGTTAGTTTTAATTAGTGGATGTCAACTTATAGGTTAACATTATGCCCACTGAAGAAATTTTGAAGGGAAAGAAGTTTGAAATCAGAAGTTGGGTGGAGAATGATTCCAATGTGATTTTAGATTTTTTAGATGAGTTAGCAGATAATGGCGATAATGACGGAGCGCGTTTGTATGCGCTTATAAAGCGAACTGCTGATAATGGGGTAACTCATAACAAAAAACATTTTAATACTCTTAGCGACGGAATTTTTGAATTCAAAGCACCGAATACAAGTAGAATCGCTTTCTTTTACGACGAAAACAGGCTAATCATTTGTTCGCACGGTTTTACGGGGAAAAAGGGTAATGCAGATAAGTTTATTAAAAAACAGATTAAGAAAGCAATAGGAATTAAAGAAGAATATTTTAGAGAAAAAGGTAAGTAAAATGAGCAATAAAAAACTAACCGCCGCTGAACGCTTTGCAAAACTTGGGGAACGTCTGAGAAAAGACGGAAGTTTACAAATTGACGAAGCAAAACTGGAATTATCAGAACAAATCTTTCAAACAATGGAAAACAAGGGCATAAGCGAAGCCGAACTTTCCCGTCGTTTGGGTGTCAGCCGTGCTTATGTCAATAAAGTTCTGCAAGGCGATACGAATTTTACTATTGAAACATTAGTGAAAATCGGAATTGCTTTAGATTGTGAATTTAAGTTTAAGTTTGTGAATAATCAAAAAGCGGCAAAAACGGTCAAAGACAAACTTAACAGAAATCGAAAACAAGTAAAAACAATAGACATCTTTCCAAACTAACTATCTGAAAGCGTGAGAGTTAAAGATTTTTTTTAACGCAAAGAGGCAAAGGCGCAAAGACGCAAAGTTTTGAAAATTTATTTTTTCAGCGCGAGATTTTAATCAAATCGCCGACAATTATCAGCCAAATAGCCAATAAAACTTTGCGCCTTTGCGTCTTTGCGTTAAAAAAAATCTTTGCTTTTATTTTGGAAAGTTGTCTAATAGAATTATCAAATGTCTAACGAAGCCTCAACCATCGTCAATCGCGTCTGGAATTACTGTAATGTTCTCAAAGACGACGGCGTTTCTTACAGCGATTATCTCGAACAGCTAACCTATCTCATCTTTCTGAAAATGGATGATGAAAACGATTCTCTGCCGCCGCCGTTTCGGATTCCGTCGCGTGTGCCGGAAACGTATAATTGGAAAACATTGCGGAAACTCGAAGGCGATGCGCTCGAAATTCAATATCGTCACACACTCGAAAACTTGGGCAAAGGTTCGGGATTGCTTGCGACAATTTTCAGAAAGGCGCAAAACAAGATTCAAGACCCCGCAAAACTCAAGCGTTTGGTTAATCTGATTGAAGGTGAAGCTTGGGTAGCTCTTGATGTTGATGTAAAATCCGAGATTTACGAAGGCTTGCTCGAAAAGAACGCACAGGATACGAAAAGCGGAGCCGGACAGTATTTCACGCCGCGCGATTTGATTAAAGCGATCGTTGCCGTGATGCGCCCCGCACCAGATACGCGCATTTGTGATCCGGCTTGCGGCACGGGCGGATTTCTGCTTTCGGCTTACGATTACATCACCAAAAATTACACGCTCGACCAAAAGCAAAAAGATTTCTTGCGCGAAAAGGCATTAAGCGGAAACGAAATTGTTGACGCGACCGCAAGGCTTTGCGTAATGAATTTATACTTGCACGGAATCGGCGATGATACGGACGTGCCGATTTCGGTTGATGACAGTTTGAAATCAGACCCGAGCGAATTTTTCCAGATGGTTTTATCCAATCCGCCTTTTGGGAAAAAATCGAGCATTACGATCATTGACGAAGACGGCAAAGCCGGAAAAGAAAGCGTCAGTTATCAACGCACGGGATTTACGCAGACTTCCAATAAACAACTCAATTTTGTGCAACACATCGTTTCACAACTCGAAACGCACGGACGCGCGGCGGTCGTCGTTCCCGACAATGTTTTATTTGAAGGCGGAGCCGGTGAAACAATCCGCAAGAAATTATTGAAAACTTGTGATGTTCATACGCTTTTGCGTCTGCCGACCGGAATTTTCTACGCGCAAGGCGTCAAGGCAAACGTCATCTTTTTTGACAAAAAGCCCGGACGAGAAGCAGCGTGGACATCAAAACTCTGGATTTATGATCTGCGGACAAACAAACATTTCACGCTCAAAACAAACACGCTCAACTTTGGCAACTTACAAGATTTTATTGACTGCTACAACCCAACCAATCGCCACGAACGCACCGAAACCGAGTGTTTCAAATGCTTTGATTATGATGAATTGATTCAACGCGATAAAACAAGTCTCGATATTTTCTGGCTCAAAGACGACAGCCTCGAAGATTCGGCAAACCTTCCCGCGCCGGATATTTTAGCATTGGAAATTTCCGAAAATCTCCAAGCGGCGTTGGAACAATTCAATGGTATTTACGAGGCTCTGGATGTCAATGAAGCTGTTTTATAAATTTCAAAATCTGAAATTTGTTTTCACATCTGTTATTGCAAAAGTATCGAAGAAAGAATATAAATAAGACCTAATTGTTTAGGTCTTTGGTCTTTAGTTTTTGGTTTTTTGTAAGAATTTCGGGATTAGTGTTGAATTTCTCCCTTTGACACTTACTTTTGCGGAATGTTGATTGAAAATCAAAGGGTTGCCATTGAATAAAACCAAAAACCAAAGACCAAAAGCCAAAGACCTCATCAGTTACAACAAGACTTAAATCAAGTTTAGGAGAATGAGTAATGAACTTATTTGAGGCTAATCGTCAATGGGCAGACCGTCCGGCTGATGAGCGTTTCTCATCACTTCTGGAAATGCTTGAGGCTTGTTGCGGTTAATTATTACTCTGTAAAATAAATTTTCTGATATTTTTAAACGCCGAGAGCGCAGAGAACGCAGAGAGGAGCTATTTAACAATTATCCTGTAAATTCAAGTATTAATAAAACTCTGCGACCCCTGCGCTCTCGGCGTTGATATTAAAAAACTTATTTTACGGACTACTAATTTATGTCTAAAAACTTTCTAATTTACGGAGCAAACGGATATACGGGCGAACTTATTACGCGGTTTGCCGCTGAAAAGGGTTTGAAACCTATTTTAGCGGGAAGAAACGCGGAAAAGGTTGAAGCGTTGGCAAAGCAATTTGAAATGCCGTTTCGCGTGTTTGATTTAAATGATTCGGCGTGCCTTGACGCGGCTTTGCTTGAGGTCGAATTTGTTTTGCATTGCGCCGGACCTTTTTCGCTGACTTCCCGGGCGATGGTCGAAGCGTGTTTGCGAAACAAAAAACATTATCTCGACATCACAGGCGAAATTGCGGTTTTTGAAGCGATGGCACTGCTTGATAAACAGGCGCAGGACGCGGGAATTATGATTATGCCGGGCATTGGGTTTGATGTTGTGCCGTCGGATTGTCTGGCGCGGCATCTGAAAAATCGTCTGCCATCGGCGACACATTTGACACTCGCTTTTTATGGCTTGGGCAGAATCTCGCACGGCACGCAGGCGACGATGACAATGAACATCGGGCGCGGCGGCGCGATTCGCCGGGATGGCGAAATCGTGAGCGTTCCGGCGGCTTACAAAACACGCGAAATTGATTTCGGCGAAGTGCAA
>JANPDZ010000444.1:0-1546 GCA_031431735.1 Acidobacteriota bacterium
GCGACGGCGACAAAGTCCGCGCCACGATCGCTTTTCGCGGCCGCGAAATGACGCACCGCGAACTCGGTTCAAAAATTCTGGCTAAACTGCGCGATGATCTTGCCGACATCGCCGATGTCGAGGTCACGCCGAAAATGGAAGGCTATCAAATGTTTGCCATTTTCGTGCCAAAGAAGACGAAATAAACTGATAGTTGATAGTGGATAGTTGATAATTATCCTTTCACTTTCAACTATCCAATATCAATTTTTAACTAGGAGAAATTATGCCAAAACTTAAAACACATAAAGGCGCAGCGAAAAGATTTCGTTCAACCGCCAGCGGAAAGTTCAAACGCGGACATTCGCACGCACGTCATATTTTGACGAAGAAATCCAGCAAACGAAAACGCAATCTCGATATTGATGCGTTGGTTTCCGAAGGCGACCAAAAGCGTGTTGAGAAAATGCTGCCCTACGGACGTGATTAAACGGGCGATGCGACAATGCGACTGAGCGACAAAGAGAATCGCTTCGTCCCTTCGTCGCTTGGTCACAATGTCGAACAAAACAGAAACTTTTAGGAGGATAAACGTATGCCTCGTGCAAAACGTGGAAACAAGCGCACTGAGAAGCGCAAAAAGATATTAGCCTTAGCCAAAGGCTTTCGTGGAACGAAATCGAAACTTTATCGTTCAGCCAAGGAATCGGTTGAACGCGCACTGAACTTTGCCTATACGGGCAGAAAACTGAAAAAACGCGACTTTCGCAAACTCTGGATCGTCCGCATCAACGCGGCGTGCCGTTTGAACGAAATGAAATATTCGCAGTTTATGCACGGTTTGAAACTCGCGGGCGTTGAACTCGACCGCAAAGTTCTCGCCGATTTAGCCGTCAAACAGCCCGAATCATTCACGGCGTTGACAAGTCAGGCAAAAGACGCGATCAGCAATCAAGCAACGGCTTAAAATTGATTCAAAATGTATGAAGAAATTAACACTAACAAATTTAATGCTTTTGATAGCAATTAAATCTGTTAGTGCTTGTTCATATGTTTCAGGATATGAGCCTGTCAACGTGGTCCAAAAAAATGAAAATTATTTTTTGGCGATGTTTTTCGGTTCCTTTATTCTGTTCGTACCGATTGTAATTCTCTACTTTCTGAGAAAACGCCGGGGATTATGGACAATTATAACGGCAATGACTTCGTTCATTTTGTTTTTTTCGGCTTATTTTATGATGGCATTGTTTACTATGTGTAGCGACGGAACACCAATCGCGGCGGTTATCATTGTAGAGTTCTTTTTGATGTGTCTTTTGTTTACAATTCAGTTTTCTTTGTGGATTAGTCAGAAAAAGATAGCTATAAAACTTCAATAAGGAACGAGTAAATAATAACTTATAACACTTTGTTTCTTAATAAATTTCCACTAGCTTGAGCCATTAGTATCTACACAAGTCAAAAACATTGATTTTAGCTCTGAAAGAGCGGGATATAATAGCCTAGCGCATCGCGCTAGGTCGGCGATACATAATTTCACTAAGCCCTGAAAGGGCGCAATATTGAT
>JANPDZ010000445.1:0-11292 GCA_031431735.1 Acidobacteriota bacterium
AGAAATACCCAGTTCAGGAAGATGAATTTTATGTAGATGAAGAGCAATTAATTGAGGCTTGGAAGGATTTATGATTCGCGGTGATATTTGCTACCACACATTTAAAGAACCCGACAAACGCCGTCCGGTTCTGATTCTGACTAGAACAAACGCGATTTCTTTTCTCAATGAAATAACTATTGCCCCGATAACAACTACTGTCAGAGATAATGATTCTTCCGTTTGGCTTGATCAATTGGATGGAATGAGAGAGGTTTGTGCGATAAATTTGGACTATATTCAAACTGTTCCAAAACATAAACTTGGAAAAGCAATTTCCCATCTTTCGGCTGAAAGAATGGGCGAAGTTTTTGAAGCGATAAAATTCGCATTTGGTTTTGATAAATAAAATTTGTCCGTTGTTCGTTGCCCGTTGCAAAAGCAACTGACTACTGACTACTGACTACTGACAAATGGCAAACAAAGATTATTACAACATTCTCGGCATCAAAAAAGACGCGAAGGCGGACGAAATTAAAAAAGCGTATCGTCGTTTGGCGCGGAAATATCATCCGGATGTCAATCCGAATGATAAAGCGTCCGAGGAAAAATTTAAGGAAGTTCAGGAAGCCTACGATATTCTTTCGGACGAGAAAAAGCGTAAGGTTTTTGACCGCTTCGGCTATTACAGTGACAATCTCGATCCCGATTCGCCGTTCAACACGGGCGCGTCGAGCGGCGGCGGCGCGGGCGCGGGCGGATTCGATTTTTCAGGATTTAATTTTGAATCCGGCGGATCGGGCGGTAGTTCATCGAGCTTCCGCGATATTTTTTCAGATCTTTTCGGCGGCGGTTCAAGCACGAAACGCGAACCCGAACTGCCGCGCCCTTTACCGAAAAAAGGCCGAGACATCGAAATCCCGCTGGCTTTGAGTTTTGAAGAATCTTTTACAGGTTTGACGACCAATATTACGGTCAATCGAAGCGAACAATGTTCGCGTTGCGCGGGTGCGGGCGACACGGGCGGGCCGGTCGTGGTTTGTGCGACCTGCAAAGGCACGGGACAAGTTATGAAAACCGGCGGACGACTTCAATTTTCGCAAACCTGTTCCGATTGCGAAGGCACGGGACGCCGCCGACAGCCGTGTTCACAATGCAGCGGCAAAGGCGTCACGCCAAAAACCGAACAGGTTAAAATTCGTATTCCGGCGGGGGTTGATACGGGTTCGCGGGTGCGGATTGCGAAAAAAGGACACGGCGGACGAATGGGTGCCGAAGCGGGCGATCTGTATATCATCACAAATGTCGGCAAACACCGATATTTTACGCGAAAAGGCGATAATATTTATGTGACGCTGCCGATCACCGTGCCGGAAGCCGCGCTCGGAACAAAGATCGAAGTTCCGACCGTTGAAGGCAAAGCGCAACTGAAAATTCCGGCAGGAACCGAATCAGGACAAAAATTCAGACTACGCGAACGCGGATTTCCGAGTTTAAGAAATCCGAATTTGCGCGGCGACCAGTTTATCGAAGTTCAAATAAAATTGCCGCGCGTAATCAGCGAAGAAACAAAAGAAGTTTTGCGGCAGTTTGAGAATGCAAATCCCGAAAATCCGCGAAAAGCGATGGGGTTGGAGTAATTTCAAATTCCAAATTCCACATTTCAGATTGAAGCGACTCTTTATCTGGAATATGGAATATGAAATATGAAATATGAAATATGAAGAAAAAGACAAAAACCTACACGATCAGCGCAGTGGCGGAAACTTACGAGATTCATCCGCAGACTTTGCGGCTGTATGAGCGTGAAGGTTTGCTCAAACCGTCGCGCTCGATCGGCAACACGCGGCTTTACACGGATGTTGACCTTGAACGTCTCGAAGTAATCTTATCTCTGACCCGCGAGCTCGGCGTAAATCTTGCAGGAGTTGAGATCATTCTCAATATGCGCGAAAAGATGGACGCGATGCAGCACGAGTTTGAGCGTTTTTTTGAATATCTGCGAACCCATATGGGCGATTTAGCTCCACAGGTTGAAAACTTTTCCCAATCTGAAGCATTAATTCCGATTTCGCGCCTAAATATATCCATCAAAAGGTTTAGAAACGAAGAAGAAGAATAAATTGAATTTTATTCTTCTTTTTATAAAATTTTTCTTTACAATTTCTCCTTTTTAATTCACAATACCTCAAAATAACTTTAGAAAGTATCTTAATATTGCGTTTTACTTCCTACGAACGATCGAACTCGTTCAATCTAAATTATCACTCTTAATGCAATATTGAGACGTAAAAAACTCGCTTTACCCGAGATTTAATATTTGACTTTGAATCTGTTTCACAAAAATCCCGATTGGATTTTAATAACTCTGTTTTGTTCTTTATTTTTGATTGTTTTAGAGATAGATAATCAAAAAACTCAAAAAAGAAAATCTCATTCGATATTCAAGTCAATTGCTAAAACCGCATCCGGTTTATTTAATTTCAAAAAGCGAATAAACAAATAACTGATTCTACAATCAAATGGAGAAAAGAAAATGAAAAATAACTTTTTGTGTCTCTTGCTGTCTTTTGTTGTCTTTTTGACTTTAACTTCTCTTAATGTTCAAATTTGCGCACAAGATCTCGATGACATAACAATCCGCGGAAGAATTATTGATTCAAACAACGCACCGATTGCCGGAGCAACGGTGACAGCAACTTTGACGACCACCGGAATTGAACGCACGGTCATCGCCAATGAAGAAGGTCGTTATCAAATCATCGAACTCGCGCCCGGAACGTATTCGATCAAAGCGACGATGCCGGGATTTGCCGCACAGGATAAAACAAACCTTGTCACAATCGCCGGACAAAACATCCAACTCGATTTCAACCTTGCGCCCGCCGGAGTAAATGCCGAACAAGTTATCACGCTCGAAGGCGAAAACGAACCTGTTGTTGACACAACCCGCACCGTCGTCGGCGGCACAATTACCGAAAAACAAATTGAAGAAATTCCAAACAATTCACGTAACGCTTTAGATTTGGTTTTGACGCTCGGCGGAACTTCCGAAGAATCTTTGTCAACCAACGGTTTAGCCGAAGACAGAAACGCCAACCCGAGTAATGCGCCGCTTGAGCAGGGAAATTTTTCGCTTTCGGGCGGAACGGCTTATTCAAACAACTTAACAATTGACGGTTTAGACAATAACGACGACCGATCTTCGCGTGACAGATTTCAACCCTCGCTCGAATCGATCGCCGAAGTTCAGGTCATTACAAATCAGTTTTCAGCCGAATACGGACGCGCCTCGGGCGGACGCATCAATCTGCGGACACGCGCCGGCGGCAACCAATTTCGCGGACGCTTTTTTATGTTTTTCCGCGACGACAATCTGAACGCCAACACCTGGTATAACAACAGCCGCAATATTGCCCGACCGCCTCTGACCGAATACAATCCGGGCTTTACGTTCAGCGGTCCGGTAATTCTTCCATACTATAATGGAAAGAATAAAACATTTTTCTCGGTGGCGTATGAATACACCAATCTCGCCGATACAACCTTGATTGATGCTTACGTGCCGGTCGGTTCAAACCCGCGCTTTACATTACCTGCGTCAACCGGTGGCGAACAAACCTGCGATAACAGCAGTCCGACGGCTTGTACAAGCGTTCCGCCGACCGCCGCGTTTGTTTCTCCATATAGCAAATTATTTTCTACGCCAAGTCTTAATCACGTTGTCACTGCTAGAATTGACCACAAACTGTTCAAAAACAACGATTTAACTATCGGCTGGCAATTTGGGAGAAAAAACAATAAGCGCACAAACGGCGCGGCAACTACCAGAATTGAAGACGCATTCCAGGCTCGAAACAGCAATACGGATGCTTATAATATCACTAACAACCAGGTTTTTGGAGCAAACGTAGTCAACCAGTTTCGTGCTCAATATTCGGTATTTAAACCCAGCTTCCAGACAGTTGATCCTCTCGACCCTGTTGTTTTGATAAGTTACAGAGATCCGGTCAGCAACAGCGTCCGAACTCTGATTGCCGGTAATTCGACCACCAACACCAGCCAGAATTTTGCGGATTCACGCAAAGAAACACGCTGGCAGTTTCAGGATTCGCTGACCTATGTCTGGAGCAATCATACTTTTAAAGGCGGTGCCGATGTTCAGCGGGTCAATTCTCAAACGCTCGGTTTGGGCGATGCGACGGGAACTTTTAATTTCGGCAGCGTCCTGAATTATCAAAATAATATAATGTCCCGCTATCGCCAGAATTTCGGAACGGCGCAGGATGTCACCAATACCTATTGGGGCCTGTTTTTTAATGACGAATTTAAACCTAAGTCCAATATTACAATGAGTTACGGCTTGCGTTACGAAAGAGAAACCGCTGTTTCCGATAATAATAATTGGGGACCGCGGCTCGGAATTGCGTGGGACCCGTTCAAAAAGGGAAAAGGAGTGATTCGCTTTGGCGCGGGCATATTTTACAATCGTGTCCTGCTCCGAACGGTTGGCGATTCTATCCAAAATCAAAATTCTAACTTAATATCATTTGACTCGAACACGATTTTAACAACTACTCCGGGTGATAGAAGAGCTCCGATTCTGGCGGCAATTGCTGCTCGGTTTCCAAACAGCTACGCGTCTGTCGCAGATTTAAGAACTCTTATCGCTGCAACTTGCGCCACAATTGTGACGACTTTTCCGTGTAACGCCAACACCGGCTTTGTCACAAATGTGACCAGCGCAGGCAATCCGCTGCGTTCGGTTGACGCAAATTTGAAAATTCCCGAAAGCTATCAATTCAATGTCGGGTTTGAGCGTGAAATCGCCAAAGGTTTTGTTTTTGAAGCAAATTATACTTGGAACAAAACCGTTCACCTGTGGCGCGATTCAAATCCTAATGCTCCGCGATTGCCTGCCGGTTTTGCCGATTGGACGGCGTATTTGCTGGCAAATCCTTTTATCTTCACGAATGCGAATGGAACAACCCGAACATATAATTTTGCGCTCGGTTCAACGGCAGACGGAAGCGGAGTTGGAACTGGTTGTTCGTTCACGGCGACAAGTTCTTGTACTATTAACCTAAATACAACAAGTACGACATCAACGGCTCCAAGCACCGCCGTTACCGGCTCATCTGCCAACGCGACCGGCTCTCCGCTTGGAATTGCCTTAGCGGCAATTGCCCGTTTCAGACCGGATCAGTCGGTTGAAGAAACATCAAGAATCGGTTCGCGCGGAAACGCTTTTTATCAGGGCTTAATTTTAGAACTTCGAACCCGTTACCGTAAACTCGGTTATGGTTTCGGCGCGTCAATGCGGTTCAATTATACGCTTTCAAGCACCAAAGACGATGGCTTAAACAATACTGCAAACGCGGAAATTGACGGCGATTTTAGTCGTGAATGGACAAGAAATTTGCAGGACAGACGGCATCGTTTCGGCTTATCGGGAACATTTGATATGCCTTGGTGGTTGGGAAAAGTGAAATTTTCACCGCTGTTTCGTTACGGAAGTTCCGCGCCTTTTAATTTAGGAGCGGGCGGCAGCGACCGAAATCTCGATGATTTAGGCACTGACCGAATAAATTTTAGCGGAAATATCAAAGATATTAAAACGAGAAATCCCGGCTCACCATTTCCGACGACACTTGCTGCACAATTTTCGCTTCAACCGATTGGTGCCAAAAGCGGTAATTTGCCGAGAAATGCCGGAACGGGACCAAGTTTTTACACATTTGATTTGAATGTTACAAGAGAATGGAAAATCGGTGAACGAATGAGACTGCGTCCCGTCATTCAGTTTGATAATATTCTCAACGCCGCAGTTTTTAGTTATGGCGCAGAATTTATTGATTTTACTGCTTTGAGAAATGACGGAACTCCGCCGACTGCCACTCAACTTTTGAACTATCAAAACTTACTTGTTCCACAGCGAACTTATCGGCAAAGACAAATTCGGCTTGGTATTCGTTTTGATTTTTAATTGAATCTTGAAGTTGATTTTAAACGGGATTGTTTTTTCAAAAGACAATCCCATTTTTTTCTTTTATCCGCGCCAAATTTTTGATGACTTTTTATGAATTAATGTGTTAGTTTTAAAATGTTGAACAAAGTTGTTCGCGCTAAGAATTATGAACCAAGTTTTAGAAAAACCATCCGTTCCGGTCAGTGAAATTTCGATCGAAGCTGTTCTGCTCGATGCCGACCTTTTTGTTAAATACCGTTCGCCCGACAAAGCCTTTAAGCTTCTTCACGATTCGATCGAACGCAGTCCGCGTTCGATTTCCCTGCGCGAGAAAATGCGCGATATTTGCCTCACGCAAAAAAATCTCGACGAAGCCGCCCGGCAATGTCTCGCGCTCGTCAACCTTTACATCGGACGCGAAGATTTTGACCTTGCCTATGACCGTCTGCAAGAGGCAAAACTGCTTGACCCGCGAATTTCCGTCGCGCCCGGGCTCGAAGCGATTCGCCGCGCCCGCCGTCCGGAATTTGCCCAAACACGCGACAAAACGCCGCAAAAGGTTCGCACCGATCTGACATTTGCCGGAAATCTCGCTTACGTCAGCATTTTCGATGCCGTCCAAGTAACCGAAAGCGCGAAAATGACCGGTTTGCTCGTTCTCAAATCCGATCTTTATCTGGCAAGCGTTTCGTTTAACGAAGGTAAGATCGTTGATGCCGAATGCAACGGACAAAACGGCAACACGGCTTTTCGCCAAATCATCGAGATCAATAGCGGAACTTTCGAGTTTTCGACATCCGATTTTGAATTCCCGGTCGTCATCGCTATTTCGAGCAATACCAACTTCTTACTCGACGTTCTGACCGATCTCGACAACGAACGCGCCGAAAAACAAGGCCTCAGAAACTTACGCGACGAAGATTTTTAAAGTGAAAAAGTGAAAAAGTAGAAAAGTGAAAAAGTTGGTTCGGATTTGCCAAGCCAACTTTTTCACTTTTTCACCTTTTCACTTTTTCACTTTTCATTTGACTTGCGTGCGCGAAACCAACAAAATATAGTGCTAACTCGACCCGAAAGCACTATACAATGTTCAAACTTCAACGTCTCGAAATTACCGGCTTTAAGTCTTTCGCCGATTATACGGAAATCGTCTTTACCGGCAACGGAATCACCGCCGTTGTTGGACCAAACGGTTGCGGAAAAAGTAATGTCAGCGAATCGATCGCCTGGGTTTTAGGTGAACAGCGTGCCAAACAATTGCGCGGCGCCGAGATGAAGGACGTAGTTTTTCAAGGCACGAGCAAACGCAAACCGTCAGGAATGGCGGAAGTAGTTTTGCACTTGGTGCGCGACGAAGAATCAATGTTCGTTGCCGATGAAGAAGATCTGAGCGATATTGACGAAGCGATCAGCGATCTGGACGAAAATGCCGTGCAGGTTGAAGATTTTGAAACGACCGAATTAGTTGAGAGCCAGTCGAAGGGGTTTCAAGCAGAAGAAGTTGAGTTTGAAAAAGCACAAGCCGCGCAAGTCGGTTCAGTGCAAATAGTTGAAAAGAAAGTTAGATCGAAACGGCATTGGCGGCCGCGCAACTTCGCGCTTGATTTTGCGCCGGGCGAAGCGATCTCCGTCACGCGGCGGCTTTATCTGTCGGGCGAAAGCGAATACCAATTAAACGGCAAGGCATGCCGTCTGCGCGACATTCAGGATTTATTTGCGGGAACCGGTCTGAGCGGTTCGCATTACGCGATCATCGAACAAGGTCGCATCGGTCAGATTCTTTCGGCAAAACCTTCCGATCGGCGCGGTTTGATCGAAGAAGCCGCCGGAATTTCTAAATTTCGTACGCGCCAACGCGCCGCCGAAGCGAGGCTTGAATCTGCGAAAAGCAATCTGAACCGCATTTCCGACATCGTTTCGGAAATTGACAAACAGGCCAACGCGCTTCGCCGGCAAGCCGCTAAAACGCGCCGCTACAAGCTTTTGCGCGAAGAATTTCGCGTGTTGCTAAAAAATCTATTCACCGCTGAAGGCAAATACTTGACCGATCTAGTCAATGAATTGGAAGACAAATTAACGAAAGCCGTCAAAACGGAACGCGCTATTTTCGCCCGCGTTGCCGAAAAGGACGAAGCCTTTCGCGAAGCGACGCAAAAGGGGCGCAGTTCGGAAGAAAATCTTTCGGAAATTCGCGCCCGTCACGCTGAAAATGTGTTGATCCGCGACCGCAATGCGCGTGAAAAAATCTATCGTCAAGAGCAAATTGAAAGTTTAAAAGCGCGCTTCGGCGTTTTGAAAAGCGAATCGGAAGCGACCGGGCAGCGTTTGAAACTTTTCAACACGGAAATCGAACGGCTCAAAAAAGACGAGCAAAAAGAACTCTCGGAAGCCGGAAAAAACGTTCTGGAATTTCAATCCGCCGAGAAAAAATACCAGTCAAAATTGCAGGAATTACGCCAAATCGAAACCGAACTCGAAATGGAGCGCGGTGCGCTTTTGCAACACACAACAGCGGTCGAGCGATTTGCGGAAATCCAGCGACAGCTTGAAAACAACCTCGAAAGATTAAGAGAACGCGCCGAAGGTTTGCGCCGTGAAAGAATCCGCGCCGAGGAAACACACACCGAACATACTGAAGAAGCCGTCAAGCTAGACCGGGATTTAAGTGAAAAACGCGAAAAACTCAAAGATCTACACGGCGAAAAGCAAAAATTTCTAGTCGAATCGGGCGCGGCGCGAAGCATTTTGCAAGTGGCAGAAAAAGCCTTGAGAGAATTGCAAAATGAATTTTCGCGCAAGAAAAACCGGCTCGAAACCTTGCAGGAATTGGACGAAAAACGCGCCGTTTACGCGCCTTCGGTGCAGAAACTTTTTGCCGCGCAAGCAAAAATCGGCGTGAAATTTCTCGGCACTTTGGCTGACCAATTGACCGTCGAAGAAAAAGCCGAAAAAGCGATTGAAAATCTTTTCGGCGCGTATTTGCAGACGGTTTTGGTCGAAACGAACGCGGACGCGCAAAAAACCGTCGAATATTTAAAGAAATCAAATCTTGGACGAATTGCGGTTTTGGTATTTCCCGCAAAGCCGCAAAGCCGCAAAGCGAAGTCAGAACCGCGAGCGGTAGCGACCGGGTTGAACACCGCAACGGAATCTCAAATTTCAAATTTCAAATTTCAAATTTCAAATTTAATTGGTGTTTCGGATGATTTTGCCGAGGATTTGGCGGAAATTTTTCCGAGAGAAATGTCCGTTGAATTGGTCGAAAAACTCGACAAAATAAAAACAAATTCGGATAAAAATTTTGTTGATTCGGAAGGCGATTTTGTTTTTGGCGGAAAGCTTTTTGTCAGTGGTAAAACAAATGCGAACGAAAAAAACTCGTCGCTCCTTGCTTTCAAACGTGAATTGCGCGAACTCGAAACAGCGATCAATATTTTAACGAAAGAAACTGAAAAAGCCGAAACGAAAACCGAAAAGGCACGCGGCGATTTGGCTGAAAAAGAAGGGCAAATTGTTGATTTGCAATCTTTTATCGTGCAGATTGAACGCGATTTGCTGGGGCTTGAAATTCAGGAAAAATCGGCGCGGGCTGAAACCGAACGCGCCGAACGCCACAAAAGAGTCGTCGCCGAAGAAATAACGCAGATTGACGCGGAGCTCGGCGAAGTTCAAGCCAAACAAAAAGAAGCGCGAATCAATGCCGAAAAAGCTGAAAAAGCACGGGTTACGGCATCAGAAGCACTGGCAAAAATTTCGCAGCAATTAAATGAAGCGCGGGCGAAGACAGAAGCCGAAAACGCCGTTTTGAATGAAAAGCGAACTCTCGCCGCGACGAGCGAAGAACGTCGGCGTTCGGCGCAAAACGCTCTGCGGCGCGTCGAAAATGAACATAAAGAACTCGATTTGCGCTATGCTCGTCAAAATCTCGAAATTCTCGAAACAGAAGGCAAACAAAAGGCTTTAGCCGCCTCAATCGCCGAAATCGAAGAGAAAATCTTGCTTGCCGCAAGCGATCAGGAAACAGAGCAAGACGAACTTTTCACGGCAACCGCGCATCTCAAAAATGCTCGTGAAACGGCAGATGCGATGAGTTCGGAACTTGCCGAATTGAACAAAGATTCGGCTGAGGCGCGAAACGAACGCGCCGCGTTTGAAATCCGGCAGACCGAAGCGATGACAAAACTCCGCAGCGTTAACGAAAATTGTTCGCACGAATTGAATTTGTCACTCGTCGAATTGGTTGAAACGCAAGAAGTTCCGGAATATTTTGAATTGGAAACGGCACGCGAACAGGCTGACGATTTGCGCGAAAAATTGGAAAATTTCGGCGCGATTAATATGCTCGCGCTCGAAGAACTTGCCGAGTCGGAAGAAAGACTTCTGTTTTTGACTTCGCAGCGGCAGGATATTATTGACAGCATTGCGGCGGCTGAAGAAGCATTGCGCGAGATAAAGGAACGCTCGCGCCAGCGTTTCAAGGAAGCCTTTGAGGCGATAAATGTAAATTTTATAGAGTTTTTCCAGGAGCTTTTCGGCGGTGGTCGCGGCGAAATGACTTTGCTCGAAGCCGAAGACATTCTCGAAGCCGGAATCGAGGTCGTCGCCCAACCGCCGGGCAAGCGCCTGCAAAACATTTTACTTCTGTCGGGCGGCGAAAAAGCGATGGCGGCGATCGCACTTGTGATGGCAATATTCAAATATCGCCCGTCGCCGTTTTGTCTGCTTGACGAAGTTGACGCGCCGCTCGATGATGCAAACGTCGGAAGATTTGTTGAAAAGATCGCGGAAATGGCTGAAAAAACGCAGTTTATCATCATCACGCACAACAAACGCACGATGGAAGCGGCACGCGCTCTCTACGGCGTGACGATGCAGGAAGCCGGCGTTTCAAAAGTCGTGTCGGTCAGATTTGAATAAAAGGAGCAAAAATTATGGGTGCGTCGGTTTTAGATTTAGAAACAACTTCGGTTGTTGAGTTTCTCGCCAACGGTAAAGACAGAGCAATTTTGTTGACCGGAGTTTCGTGGGAAGAATACGAATCGCTTTGGCAGCGACATTGGGAGAAAACAAACTTGAGTTTTGCATATCACAACGGAGCATTGGAGATTATGTCAAAAAGTCCGAAACACGAAGAATACAGCCGCTCAATTTATAATCTCGTGCTTGCCTACTGCGAAGAGCTCAGTTTAAATCTTGAAAGTCGCGGCTCGGCAACTTTTAAGCGAACCGTTTTCAAAAAAGGTGTCGAACCGGACGAGTGTTTTTATGTCCAAAATGCCGAAACCGTGATTGGTTTGGAAGATTGGGATTTGGAATCTTACCCTGCGCCGGATGTCGCGGTTGAA
>JANPDZ010000446.1:0-10651 GCA_031431735.1 Acidobacteriota bacterium
TCGCGCATCGAAGTCATCAGGTCGCAAATCCATTTAGAAAAAGAGAAACCGCCAAAGCCGCGCTGGTATGGGATATACAATGGAACGGAAGAAAAGACGGATTTGAAAAGGAGTTACTTGACGGTCAAACATCGCTGGACAGCCGCTTCGCCGCCGGCAAACCGCTTTCGGAAAGACCGGTTATATGCGGAAAAGCCGATGTTTCGGGAAGCTGCGAGTAGCGACAAGTGGATAAAAATAGGACAGATCGTGGAATGGGAGACGTATTTATGGCGAGACGTGGCAAAAGATGAGAAAATGCCGTGGCAAAAAGAGATCAGCGAAGAGAAGTTAACGCCCGGGAGAGTGTTGAAAAATTTAGGCATGAATTTAAGCGGGGTAGGAGCAATCAGCGGCGAAGTGCTACCGCGAGGAAATTCGCCGGGCTGGGAAAAAGGGCGAGAGAGAAGTCGTCCGATGAAGTATAAAATCAAATTGAAGGGGAAGAAAAAGGCGAAAAAAGCTGAAAAAGTAAAATGAAGGGAGAAAAAGAATTAAATTGATGCCCCAAAACAGTCTGAAAATCAAACAGGCTTTTTTCTGCTTTATCTAAAGTCGAGTTAGCAGCTTACCGGTGCGGCGTGTCTTCGCCGATGGTGCGGACGATGACGGAACTCGAAAGTCCGAGACCTGAAAGCCGTCCGGCCATCATAATTATGGTTTCGCCGGGTTCGATGACCTTTGCATCGAGCAAGGTTTTTTCGCCGGTTTTCAGCATTTCTTCGGTCGTGGTGGAACTTGCATTAAGCAAGTCGAACATCGTTCTTTCGCCAAAATCCGGGGTTTCTTCCGATGTATTTAAGTCCTCGTGATAGAAGGGAATCACGCCCCAGATCAACGCCAATTGGTTTCGCGCATCTTCAGATGTCGTGAGAGCGAAAGTCTGCAAACCCGAACGAAACGACGACAGACGGCGCGCCATCAAACCCGATTCGGTAAAAACGGCGACCTTTTCGATCTTCATTTCCTGGGCGGCGTAAGCGGCGGCTTTGCAGAGCGCCTGCGAGGTTCTGACGGACGGCTTTTGCGAAAATTTTATCGGTTTTCTCAGATATTTGGGCTTGACGGTTTCGGCGGAATCAATGATCCGTGCCATTGTTTTGACTGCTTCAAGCGGATGTTTTCCGCTCGCGGTTTCGGCTGAAAGCATTACGGCATCAGTTCCATCCCAGACGGCGTTTGCCACGTCCGACGCTTCGGCGCGAGTCGGAAACGGATTATCAATCATCGTTTGCAACATCTGAGTTGCGGTGATCACAAATTTATCGTTGGCGACGGCTTCCTGAATGATGCGTTTTTGATAAACCGGAACCAGTTCGACGCTCGTTTCCACGCCAAGATCGCCGCGGGCGACCATCAATCCGTCGGTGGCTTTGATGATCTCGTCGAGATTTTCAATCGCTTCCGCCTTTTCGATTTTGGCAACCAGCAAAGCGCGTCCCAATTTTCGACGGCTGAGTTGTTTAATGAGCTGTTTAACTTCCCGGCAATCTTCGGCTTTGCGGACAAAAGAAAGCGCGATGTAATCAACATTCTGACCCATTGCCCATTCCAGATCAACGCGGTCTTTTTTTGTCAAAGAAGGAATTGGCAAGGCCGTGTTGGGCAGATTGATGCCTTTGCGTTCATTGAGCCACCCGCCGCGAACTACCCGACAAAAAACATTTTCCTCATTGGTTTCAATAACTTCGAGCGAAATCGCGCCGTCGTCAAGCAAAATTCTCGCTCCTTTTTGAACGATTTTCGGCAGATCGTCGTAATTGGTCGAAACCTCGCGGACATTGCCTTCGATCGGGCGGGAAGTAATAACGAATGTCGCACCGTCTTGGAGAAAAACAGGTTCTTTGTTTTCGAGTGTGCCGGTGCGGATTTTCGGTCCCGAAAGATCAACCAAAATCGCCAACGGTTTGCCGAGTTTGGCGGCCGCCGCCCGCGCCTTGCGGATTGATTCGGTGTGGTCGTCCACGTTTCCGTGCGACATATTGATTCGCACCGCGTTCAAACCCGCTTCGATAAGTTTTTCGATGGTTTCCTGATCGTTTGATGCAGGCCCGAGAGTCGCTAAAATTTTTGCCCTTCCCAAATTATTGTCTAAATATTACGTCTGATTTCGTGTTTTTCTCAAATCAACAATTTCGATTTCTTTGAGCGCGATCTTACCTTCTTTCGGCACGGCGTTGTCAGCGTAGATTTTCCATTTGATCTCCATGTCCTGCGCGCGGAATTCGTCGAAATTTGCGCCGAGCGGAATTTTCCAGTTCATTGACATATTGCGCAAAAGCGGAAAGTTTGATTTAAATTGTTCGTCGGCGTATTCCTGATTGAGATTTGTCAGACGATGACGATAAAATCTGCCGCCGTCTTTAACGTTCAGCTTGTGTTTGATCGTTTTCAGAATCGGCACCGGCGCGTCGAGAAAAACCGCGACATATTGCGCGAAAGCCGAACCGTTGTTCTGCGCTTGAATAACCAGATTTTGCGCTTCGTGATTAATTTCAATCAAAAAATTCAGCGCGATATTCGGCGTTTGTTCGCGAAACATCACGTCGCGGATCTCATAATCTTCCATCGGCACGGCTTGGAAATTAAAGCGTTTGTAATAACGATGATCGTTTGCTTGATGCGCCGTGTTGCTCTGCGGAATTTCGATAACAAATGCGACATCCGTTTCGCTTGAACTCAAATTTACGGAATGAATGATGATTCCATCAATGCGCGGCCGAATTCCTTGAATAATCTGCTCGACCCATTCACGCGGAAACGTGCGGCGGTCAACCGGCGTAATGCGTTCAGGTAAATGCCGTTTGTTTTCCTGGGCAAATTCGCGAATTCCATACACGATTATGCCGCCCGCCGAATTTGCCATCGCCGAAACGTCTTTGGTAATTTCCTTTTTTTTGGTTTCGTTACGGTCGAGAGCCTCGGCACTCTTATATTCGAGCGTTAAGGATTCTTCGATCTCGCTCATGATAAGGTTTTGTAGTTTCGCTTCCGTCCAATTTTTCGCCATCGCATTTTAAAACTACTGAAATAATTGATATTTGATAATGGATAATTGATAAATGTCAGATTAGTTTTCCAAAGTCTTTTTGGTTGTTTTGAGCGTCGCGGTCAAAATCTTCTGGATTTCTTCGCAATCTGCCAAAAGCGACCCGAACTGTTTTTCGTTCAAATATTCGCCGTCGTGAAGCAGCCTGAGCCAAAAATTTGTTTTGAACGCGTGTTTATTGGCGACTGCCAGTTGATGCAGAAAATCGGCGCGGTTTTCGCCTTGTTGGGCTTCTTCGATTTGCGCGGCAATTGAAGTTCCTGAAACAAGAATCTGTTTTGAAAGCACAAACTCGTGTTTTTCATCATTCAAAAAACGACAGAGTTTAACTATTCGCAAAGCAAACTGATAAGATTTTTCAAGCAAAATATTTTCTTTCATAATTTTCTCCCGATTTATCAAATATCAAATATCAATTATCCATTATTTCAGCGGTTTTATTACTTTAATTCAGCGAGTTTCTGCAAATAATTGACAACCGTTGCGACAAACGTTGAATGCGACCACGTCAGCGGCGAAACGGAAACCGGCGAACCGTCAAGCGGATTGACCTGTTCCGCCAAAACGCCCGAAGGCAGCGCATTTTTGACCGCCCATTCCATAATTTCCAAGGCACCTTTCAAATCTTTCTCTGATTTGGCAATCGCAATCCGGTAATCCGCCAGCCAGAGCGTACAGATAAACCACGCGTTGCCGGTCACTTCGTGGAAAATCCGCATATAACCGTCGTCGTTAAAACGCGCCACGCCGCCAATCGCGTTTGGAATCCAGAGATGGTTTTCGATGGCTTTCATCGTGCTTGTGACCATTTCATCGTCTGCCGCAAACGCGCCGAGATAAAAAGTGCCGAACAGCGACGCGTCAATGCAAGCGTCGGCTTCGTAATAATCGTCGCCATGAAACTGCAAAGCGCGTAAAAATCTGCCCAGATCCTTGCTGTAAAGGTGTTCGCGCATTGCTAAGACAATTTCTTCGGCAGCAGTTTCGTATTTTTCGGCGCGTTCCGATTCGGCAAAGAGCCGCGCAAAATTTGCCGCCGCCCGAAGTCCGGCAACGACTGTGGAGCAAGTAAAAGTGTGAATTCCGCGCCGGTCTTCCCACAAATTCCAGCTCGGCGCGGGAAGGCGCGTTTCCGGGTGGCGGAAGGTGACCATAAAATCGGCACAGCGCGTCGTCAGATTTCGATACAAAAGATGGACAAATTCGATGTCGCGGTATTTGTCGTAATGCTGCCACAAAGCCCAGATGACGAGCGCAGTTTCGTCTTCCTGAATCGGGATTTGCGCCTTTCCGCTTTTTTTGTCCCAAGCCGTATGCCAGCCCGAAGCAACCGTTCCGTCAGCATTATATTTTTGCAGGAAATAGCCTTTTTCGTGAACGATGTCGCCGCAGAATTGATAAAATTTGCGCGTAATGTGGCGATAATCAGCCAGATCGAGCGCGTTGGCGACAAATGCGCCGTCGCGTGTCCAGAGATAGCTGTAATGATCGGTGGCGCGTTCGGTTACGTCCGAATCGTTTGCCGCAAGGATCGCGCCGCGCCGATCAATCTGGGTTTGAATGATCAGCAGCGAGCGTTTATAAAGATCAATGATCTCAGGCGGCAAATCGGCAAAGTCGGTATCGTTTTTATTGACCCACGCCCGCCAGTAGTTTTCCGTGTAATCGAGAAATTTCTGCGGTCGTTCGTCTAAAACGTGATTATTGAGCCGCATTACTTCTTTGTGCGAGACGGCGGCGGCGATCCAGTAAAAAAACTCGAAAGTTTCTTGTCCTTCAAGTCTAAAACTAAGCTGAATCGTCGAATCAACCGAGCCCTCGGTTTTCGCGCCGCCCGAAAGAACGCCGTCCTCGGCATCGCGCCACGTTCCTTCCTGATCGCGAAAAGCCTTGCGTCCGGTCGAAAAATCATCAAAATGCGGCTCGGTATTGATCAGAAAAAAGCGGTGTTTTTTGTGATGAATGAGCGCGAGCGATTCGGGATCGTAAAAAGCCGTGTCGCCGACCTTGTTTTCGTAGATCCGAAAATCGTGATGGAGAAAAATACGGATCTCGCGCCTCGCGTCGAGCAGATTTGAAACCCGCACACGCCGCAGAAAGATATTTTCGTGGCTCGCAACCGTATCGTTTGAAACGATTTCCAAACCCAAATAGTCGTTGGTAAGTTTGACATCGGTGACTAGCGTTTCGGGTAAATATTTTAATTTACGCGTCCAATCGTCCTCGAACACCCACGAAAATTCGCCGTCCGCCCAAACGCCGAACCGAAACGGAAAACCTTCTGAATGATTCTCCTGCCCGACGTGCGGAAAGAAGACGTCGCGGATCTGATATTTATCGTCAAATGTTACAAGTAAAGAGCCGTTGCCAACCGGAATATCGCGCATATGTGAAACTATTTTACACGAGTTTTGTCAGAATTATCATTTAAGTCAATTTAAAAAATAAACTTGAAGCCGAGTTGAAATTGACGGCTTTCCTGCGCGGTTGATTGGTTTCGCGCCCGAAAATCAGGCAGTTCGCCGATTAGTTCGCCGGTTGTCGGATTGGTCGTAACTGTAACATTGTTGTATTGAACTATGCGGTTGATGTTGAAAAGATTGGTAAATTCGCTGAAAAATTCGAGCCGGAAACGCTCTGTAAATTTGAAAAAACGCGAATAGCGCAAATCTATATTGTATTGATTCGGAGTTTTTCCGGCGTTGCGACGGATTCCGACGGGACGGTCAAAACGGAAACCGTCGCGGTTGAGGTCTAAATTGGAAAGGATATTGAAGCGTTCGCCGCTGTTGGCATTGGCGATAATGCCGAATTGATTGTTATTGAAAATGTAGCGGAGCGTTTTGTTTGCAAAATTGAACTGTGGGCGAAAAAGCAGACTCATCACAAAAGTATGCCGTTGGTCGCCAGATGACAAACTTTTGTCAAGAGCGCGATTGCTCGCGTCCGACAAATTCAAACTTTCGAGCCTGCCGTCGGGCGCGTCGTCGGTTGCTTTTGAAAAAGTGTAACTCGCGCTAAACTGCAAGCCGCCGGAAAATCTTTGCGTTAGCTGCAAACCGAGTGCGTCGTAACGCAGATTGCCGACCGATTCGACCATTTGAATATTTCTGAACAGCGGAAATATCTGGTCGCGGCAAGACGAATTCGGAGTGCCGAAAATCGGTCTGCCGTCCAACAAAGTCGCGCCTGTCGGAAGGCAGTTGATTTGGCGCGTAACCGGCAGATGACGACCTTCGGAATGGACGATTCCGGCGGCGATTGAGAGGTTTTCCGTGATTGCCTGTTCGATTTGAAAATTTGTGTGAAAGGCATACAAATTGACGAAATCGGGCGCAATCGCTTCAATGTTTCGCTGGAAAACCGCGCAATTGGGAAGATTGCCGGAAAATGTGTTCGGAAAGGTAGAAGCGCAAGCCGACTGCGAAGGTGTAAAACTGACGCTGAAAAATCGCGGATTGCCGTTGTTTCTGAGGGCGCGTTCATAACTGTCGAGCCACGGGGTTTCGTAATAAATTCCCGCACCGAAACGAATAATCGTTGGGCGTTTTCCTTCACGCAAAGCATAGACGATGCCGAGTCGTGGGGCGAGATTGTTTTTATCAACATTAAATTTTTGCGAAAATGCTAAAGGCGCAGTTTTATCGGCTTTCGGAATCAGATAAAGGTCGTAGCGCAAGCCAAAATTGATTTTCAAACGGCGCGTGAGTTTCCAATCATCCTGCGCGAAAAAATTCCAGTAAGTTGATTTATAACCAACTTCGGGGTTGCCGAAAGTTTCGTTATAGGAAGTATAACTGCGCGGATTACTGCCGTTTCGGGCGGCAATGTAATCGTCAATGGTCGGAAATGTGTAGCTCGAAGAAATCGGCAAACGCTTGAAATTGTCAATCCGAATGAAGCCGCCACCAATTTTGAAAACGTGAGTGCCGCGTGTCAAGGTCAGGTTATCTTGAATCTGCGTCGTACGTTCCAAAGGGGTAATCGAATAAGTGTCGAGCGTTGAACCGAAATTTGCCACGTCTGTAATCGTAACTGCCGGAGTCGAGCCGGAAAGTTCGTTTCTTTCAATTCTTAAGATGCGTCGGACATATTGAAAACGAAGTTCGTTCAAGACCGCGGGCGAGTATGAAACAAGTTGCGCTCCGAATGAATAATCCTGATTTTTGTTATCTTGAGTGCGTTCCAATGTGTTAAGTCCGCCGATAGTAAAGAGGGAAAGATGCGGCGAGCGATTGAAACGCGCCGTCAGCCGATTGTTTTTATTTAACTGTAAATCGGTGCGAAAAATATAAAATTCGCGGTTGATTGCCGCCGGATTACTTGCCGGAAAAATCGAAGCAGAGTTATTTTAAGCCTTTCAGCAAAACCGCCTCGTGAAGCCAACCGCCTTGCGAGACGGCGAACCTTTTTCCGTCCGGCGAGAGTGCGAAACCGCCACCTTCGCTGATTTGTTCTTCGCCCAGTTCGGCGATTTTTTGCGGCTCGGCGGGCGCGTCAAACAGCTGTTGCCACAAAGTATTTTGGCGAAACTCGTTTCCGGCTAAGATGTAAATCAGACCTTTCGCTTCGGGCAGAAACGCGATTTCGACAAGCTTTGTTTTCGGTTCGGCGTATTTGAAGGTTTTGAGCGTTTGTTCGTCGGCAAGCGAAACGATGACGATAAAATCTTCACCGCCGATTTTTTCTCCGTAGGCGGCTTGTGCGCCGTCCGGCGAGAGGGCAAATCGAAATTTTCGCTTGTTCAAAACCAACTTCTCTTCACCGTTTCTGGTTGAAACACGCCAAAGCGTTTTGTCCGTGCTGTGATGATAATAAAACCATTCGCCGTCCGACGAGGCGAAAAGCGGAGTGCCGCTGTTTTCGCGTGTAATCGGCATTTGATTGCTGCCGTCGGCGTTCATTCGCCAAACGCGAATCGCACCCGAACGGTTCGAGCCGAAATAAACCGTATCGCTGTCGGGCGCGACAACCGGACACACATCGTTCGCCGCGTTGTTCGTCAATTGTTTTTGCCCGCCGCCGTCCGCGTTCATACTCCAAATTTTGTCGTTGCCCGCCATTGTTGACGTATAAAAAATTTTTCCGTCCGGCGCGAAAGCCGCCGATGTCGCTTCCGCCAAAACCGAACCGCCAAGGGCATTTTCAAAATCCGTAACCCGAAGGCTGAAGTTTTCCTTAATCCGCATCGAAATCAGACGGCTTGCCGTGCGGTCGAGGCTCAAACTCGAATACGTCTCCGAATCATTCGTCAAAGGCTCGGCTTTGCCCGTTTCGGCTGAAATCTGCCAGATGCGAAGTTTTTTAGTTAGGTTTCTCGAAGCCGTTATCAAAAGGCTTTTTTGGTCGGGAAGCCACGCCACGCCGCTGATGATGAAAAATTTTTCGGTCGTCAGCTCTTTCTCCGCGCCGCTTTCGACATCAACCGCCGAAAGACTGAAATCGTTTGCAGAATTTTCCGATTGCCCGACGGCGAAAGCGACAGATTTTCCGTCAGGCGAAAATTTATTGTTGCCGATGCGAAACGGGCGCGGACGGACGGCGAGCTTTTTCTCGTTGCGTCCGTCGGCTGAGTCGGCAATCCAGAGCGAGCAATATTCGTCGTCGCGGCGCGGACAGCGAACGAAAGAAAGACGCGAGCCGTCGGGCGAAAGGCTCATCCAGCCCTGCGCCTCGCTGACGATTTTTTGCGGAACGCCACCGAAAATCGAAATGCGGTAAATGTCCCCCGGCTCGACATTACGCGGACGGCGGGCGAAATAAAGCGAATAGCCGTCGGGCGAAAACTGAAGACCGAAATAAATATAGCTACCCGGCGGAATAATCTCGAAGTTATTGCCGTTTTCAATCTGCTGCAGCCAGATGCTTAAATTCTCGGTCAAACCTTTATTCGCGTAAGCCACATTTTTGCCGTCGGGCGAGATAACGGCGTGAAAAACCTTTCCGTTTGTCGAAAGTTTTTCCAAAGCGAAAGGTGCGGATAAAACCGATATTTCGTTTGTCGTCCGTTTGCCTGCGGCAAACCATCCGCCGAGCGCGATTGCACCAATTAAAATCGCAGCAATTCCAATCGCAAACCCCGTTCGTTTTTTGATCGAAAAATTAACCGCACCCGCTTTTTCTGCGACTGCTTGATCGCCGGTTGCCATCGGGAATTTCAAAAGATTGGCGGTTTCTTTTGGTTGCGTCTCAAATTCGGTTTTATGCTTTAATTCGCCGTTAAAGCGATAGCCGCGCCGCCGCGGAGATTTTTCGACAACTGTCTCTCCGTCTCTCCGTCTCTGCGTCAGAGACTTCCGTAACTTCGGCGACAAAACGATAACCTTTTTTGGCGACCGTTTCGATAAATTTGTTGCCGTTTCCATCATCGCCCAACGTCTTACGCAACGTATAGACCGCCCGTGCGACATTCGTTTCCTCGACAAACGAATCCGCCCAGACGGAGCGCAAAAGTTCGTCCTTTTCAACCAGATGCCCGCTGTGTTCGACTAACAGCGCAAGCACGTCAAAAACCTTTGGCTCAAGTTGAACCGGAACGCCCTCATGAATCAATTGGCGGTCTTCGACATCAAGCCGAAACGACTTAAAACGGTATGAATGATTTGTTTCACGGCTCATTTCGCGCCCCGAAAAATTCAGGAAAAAATCAGGAAGATTTCCCAAAGACATTTTCACCTCCAACATTTACAGTAATTCTGCACAGTGCAAAATGTTGGTTGTTTTAATGCTCAGGTTGATGATGCAAATATCACCCGCATTATAACAGCCGACCAAATTTTAAGCAATGAAAAATGACTGGAGCGCGGTGCGCGAAAAAGGACGGTGAGACTGAGCGACGGAGAGACGGAGAGAATTTCGTTTTTATTCAAGCCTCGCTTCGTCGCTTAGTCTCATCGTCCCACAGTCGCTTACGCTCCAGTCAAAGGAGAAAAAACTATGAAAACCAAAATTATTTTAACGATATTCACGACGATTACATTTCTGGCGCAAATGCCGATTCCGACGCTTTCGCAAACGAACGATTTTGCACCAACGAGCTTTTCCGTTTTCAGTCTGCCACAAAGTCTGGGCGTGCCGGTCAATTCGGAAGACCAGGAAAACTCAGCAGTTGTTGCGCCAAACGGCTTGAATCTTTATTTTTCGAGCGGTAGGTCCGGCACTTTTGGCAGCATAGACATTTGGGTTTCGCAACGCCCGACGCAGACCGCCGCTTGGGGAACACCGCAAAATCTGGGCGCGACGGTCAATTCGAGCAGCAACGAAAATCTGCCGACTCTTTCGGTTGACGGAAAGACGATGTTTTTCAATTGCAGCTGTCCCGACGCATTTGGCTCGGCGGACATTTACATGACGACGCGCACAAATCCGAATGACGATTTCGGCTGGACTGCGCCCGTCAATCTCGGCGCGGTCATCAATACCCTTGATCTCGAATGGGGCGCCGGATATTTTGAAGACCCGGCAAACGGGAAAGCAGTTCTTTATTTCTCAAGTAACCGGGCGGGCGGACTCGGCGACTCCGACATCTATCAAAGCACACGCAACGCGAACGGTACATTTAAT
>JANPDZ010000447.1:0-21717 GCA_031431735.1 Acidobacteriota bacterium
GCAAAAACCAAAAATTTGATAAGATTTTTTGCATAAACCAAAGATTTTTATGTAATTTTTCTCAGAAATAATCGTTTGTTTGCATTTTCAAAAATTTAATCCCGAACTCGGTCTTTTTTTGAGCGAATCAGGAGTTATCAAGCTGGACATCCAAACTCTGTCCGACCGAACTGACTCTTGCATAACCAACTAATGCCATATTTTTCTGAAATGTTCGTTAAAAATAAAAAGTGCATCTTTTTGATTAAGACGTTTTGAGAATTATATCATAAGACATAAAATGAGACGTTGTTTCCAGAGTGTCTCATAAATTATACTTTCCGAGACTTTACAAAATACTTCAAATTGATTGTTTGTATATCAAAAGGAGCAGCAAAATTTATTTTGCTGCTCCTTTTGATGGTAATAGCGTTTTTTGTTATGGAAAAAAACATTCGGAATTGGCCAGTCTCCCCTCGCTCCGAAGTTCGTGATTAAAATTCCTGCGGTGGTTCGGTTTATAAACCAAGTATTGCTTGATGCCCTGAAAACTGCCGGATCGAATTTGCCGTCGCCGAAGAATTGTTTGGCAATCCCAAACCTTGATTTGTCTGAAAATCACTCCCTAACTTTTTACTGACGCATTACGGTTGTCGAAATATTTTTGTTGACAACGCCCGATAAATTATATATCTTACTCGGTAAGAAAATTTCCAATTTAAGTTTTTAGTTGAAAATCCCAGACAAAAGAATTCACCTGTTGAGTTTTCTTGTATACCGTGTTCCCACGCAAGACTCTTTTTATATTTCTTGACCCGAACACGAAACGGTGTTTTTTCGGCTGACCCGCTTTCTGGGATTCCCAGACGCAGGTGCGGGGAATTCGGTTTTCGGCGAAGCAGTGTGTCTTTTTTCCACCTTTTTAATAGATGGCGGAAACCGGGCATGAGTCGGGATTCCGATTGAATAAGGTTTTCTTAAATCAACAGGTCTAAATCTACAATATCCGAGGAGGAGTAAAAAAATGGCAAAAAATCAGGAAGTGGATATGGCAGCATTAAGCGTCTCGTCGTCAAATCCACATAATCAAAAATACCCGGAAATAGTCACGATCACCGAATCGAACGAAAGGATCGAAGCCACCGAAGAACATAATCTGGTCTACGAAAGCGGCGCTCCGAAGGGAACGATGCTGGTCAAGAAGTTGTCGGTCATCAATAAGACTATCCGCACAACGACTCCATATACTGGCACGGTCTAGTAAGCAAAGCCAGGACAGGGACAACGGCCGAAAAGGTTTTTTTGCCGGATTTTGCTCGAGGGCGGGACGAACGAACTATTAACGGACCGGTTGGCAGCGGAGGAAAACGGTAACCTGCCTTCCGCCAGCCGGCTGGCGGAAGGCAGGTTCGCCGAGGCACTGGGGTAGGTACCTTTGCGCCTCGACGGATCGCAGGCCGGTTATTGGGCAGTCGACAGTTTTTTTTTGGACTGAGAGAGCCGAAATCCTTTAGAAAACACGGCCGACAGCGGGAATTTGGCAATTTTCACCCGAACCTTTTAATACTGGCGGAAAAGGAATATTTTGCCCGGAGACTCCCGGAATACCAGCGGAAAAAAGTGCCGCCTAGGTCTCGGATCACCCAGGGGCACCGCGGAGCGTATAATGGTCGAAGATCCAGTTAGGGCAGAGTTGGCGAGAAAAATCAGCCGGGCGGCGGCCGACAGTCAGGCGGTCATCGCTACCGGAGCGCGCGGTCTCGGTCAAAAGACAACGATCGGCGCGGGTCTCTTGGCCTTTAAAACTTGGTCAAAGCTCGACGTCGATGGAAACTGGCTGACCGGCGGGTATTTAGCTGGCTTTCAAAAGATCCTTGATGAGGCGATTAACTGGTGCGGTCAGCACCGGCCGGAAATCGTAACACGACACGAGCAGTCGATCAAACGAATGTTCCCGCTCTGCGAATCGCCCCATTTCAAATTTCCTAAGGACTTAACGAACACTTCGAGCAGGGAAGAGAGAACGAGGTTTTATCATCACGAGTATCAGAACAAGCTGTTGGTCGGGCTATCGGAGTTTTTGATTGAATATCTCAATGCCGCACGCCGGTCTGTGTTATTAGTAATCGACGACGCGTCCGCGATGTCGCCAACCGCTCGCAGTCTTTTGAATATTTTCCTGCGCAAAAAATCGGCTGAAAAATTGATCAAATTCGTCCTTATCGATTACGAGCGGCGGATTTTCCTGCCGAAGGCCGAGCGAGTCGAGTTTCCCGAATACAGTTATGAGGAACTGGCGAAACTGCTCGGCCTTGAACTGCATTTTCCGGGGGAAAAAGCCTGCCGGATCTTTGAAGCGAGCCGCGGCAACGCGATGCTCGCACGGGCCGTGCTGACGTGCGAGCGAAAAGGGATCCCGGTTGCCGGGTATCTTGATTGCCTAACATTGGTCGATCTATATCTCTCGACCCTCAAAGCTGGGGAGCGAATTGAAATGCTGACGAGGTATCTGGATCGAAACTGCCGTTCGGAAGAATATATCGAGATTAGAAACTACGAGACCGGCAGCGCCTTGCTGACGGATGACGAGCACGAAAAAAGGCACGCCGCTTGCATGGCCGACTACCAATGCGGCCGGGCACCGCTCGTCACTCTTCACGCCCAAGCGATTCGGGATAAGTACAAACGGCTCGAGGCGCTCGCAGAGCCCTCCGAGATCCTTAAAAACATCGGGCTCTACGACACCTGGTTCACGTTTTTCGGCGAAGTTTTCGCGGACTTCGATCTTCGAGGTTACGGGTCAGGAGACGATGCGACGAACGGCGTTTTCATCAACGCTGCGTTCGTGCTTTACTCGCTGGGCTGTGGGCAGGCAAGCGTGCCCTTTCTCGACGAGTTTTACGAACGGTTTCCCGATAGCCGTTTTATCCCAACCGTGCTTTACGCACAGGCGATGACCTACGGTCGCTACAGCCAACCGGTCGACCTGCCGCGCGCCGAAAAATACGCGCGGCTGAACATCAAAACGATCGAAGCGCGTTTCCATGGTTACGAAAAATACCATTACATCAAGGTGTTTGCCGAAAACGCCTACGCCTATATCAAGGCGCGCCAGGGGAAATTCGACGAGGCACTTGAGCTCTGTATGAAGGGGAATCAAAAGATGCTCGAGATCTACGGCGCCGACAAGTTCCGGCTTCACCAGTCGATCTTGATCTACAACACAAGCCAAGTCTATGAGATCGTCAAAGACTTCCCGCTCGCTGAAGCACAACTCCGGCTGGCCATCACATATGACCCTTTCTACGGTGAATACTATAACGATCTCGGTAACCTACTTGCGCAACTTCCCGGGCGCGAAACCGAGGCTCTCGATGCTTATCAAACGGCGATCGATCTGTGCCCACCTTATTACGAGGTTCATTTGAACCGGGGCATCCTCTGCGCATCTTTAGGCCGCATGGACAAAGCCCTTTGGGATTTTGAGCAGGTGCTTGAGATAAAACCCGGGGAATGGCGTGCGCTGCTCGAGATCGGCGGTATTTATCTCGGCTACGGCGAATCCGAAAGGGCGCTTGGGGTTTACCGGAAAGCTTTGGCGATTGAGCCGGCCAGCGCCGAGCTTCAGAATAACGCCGGGCTTGCCTGCTCCGAGTTGGGCGAGGTAGAAGAAAGTATCGCGCACTACCGGAAAGCGATCGCGATCCGTGCAAAAAATGCCGATTCGCATAATAACCTAGCGATAGAGCTCTTTCGGGCCGGCCGGGCGGAAGAAGCCGTCGAGCACGCGCGCGTGGCGGTAGGGATCGGCGGAGACCCAGATTACGAAAAGAACCTAGAAGTCATACTAGTATCTGAAACCGTAGAAAGATAATAAGTTCGCTGAACAACAATGTATATAAAGTTGAATGTTCAAATATGTGTTTATTGAGAAAATAACTTATCACTCTTCTACGGAAGCAGATACTAGGATCGTTTTCGGCTTGCCCAACAAGCACAAACGGCCGTCACGAAAGGGCCAGGATAACGCCGAACCGGAAAGAAACTGATCATCGAACCGTGAAAAACGACCTCGATTTTATTAATGGTGCGGCCCGCCTGCAGGAGGAAGCCGCGAATCTAAAAACAGAACATTATGACTCAAAAAAGAATTGAAGGACTCGCCAAGGTCACAGGGGCAAAGATTTTCGCCCGCGACTTCCGGCCCCGTGATTTCGAATGGCCGGTCGAACACTGGCATGTGCTGCTGCTGCGTGCTAGGTACTGCGACCGCCCTCTCGCCAGCGTTGACCCGGCCGCTTTTCCCGAAGTGTTTCGGCCAGTTAAAATTGTGCAGGCGGCGGATCTCGCGGCTACCAAGATAAAGAGCATTAAGCAGGGCGCGCTCTTTAAGTTCGGCAAGTGGTGGCTGGTCGAGGCGGGTCAGATACCTGAATACACCGGTCAAGTCATCGCGATTCTTTATTTCGAGACGCCAGACGCCCGGCGCCGGGCATCTGCTTGGCTACGGGCAGGTAACAACGCGGCCGTTTACGGCGAGCCGCTCGGAAATCATCCGGAGGATGATATCCGCCGTCTACTCGACCCGCTGCTCGCCGAAGTTCAGAAGGCGGCCGATTACCCCTATGGCGCCACCCATTACGTGAGAATCGCCGGAGATTTGGACAGCGATCCCGATAAGTTCTCATTCGCCGTCCCGCGAATTGGCGCCGACGGCCGAGAGTATAAAAGCCACGACCCGACGCGGCTCAGTAAAGTGCTGGAATCGAAGGAAGACCAGCGACAACGCAATCTTGACGCCCGGCGCGCGATCGACGAGATTGAGCTGGCAGTCGGCGAAAACGGCTGGAAAACGCTCGATCGCACCTTTTACACGCAGTCAACCGACCCGGTCTTTCTTGAGCCGGAAACGGGACTCGGCTGGTGGGAGGAGGAGACGAAATCTCTTCATATCGTCTATGGAACACAGTCGCCAAACAAAGACACGCAGAATATCCGAGAGATATTTTCCGGCACCGACGAGCCGCTGAAAAACCCACAGGTTCGGTACCAGGCCTGCTACCCAGGCGGAGGCTTCGGCGGCCGCGACGAGTCGAGCTTTCCGCTTTTTCTGGCGATTGCCGCCGTCTTCGCGCCCGTCCCCGTGCGGCTCGCCTTCGACCGTTTCGAGCAGTTTTTGGCCGGAATTAAATGCCATGCAGCGGTCGTTCAGAACCGGCTTGCCTACCGGAACGATGGTGCGCCGCAGGCTCTGCTGTCGACCGTGCTGCTCGATGGGGGCGGCGAACTCAACCTGACGCTGGCGGTCGCCGGACTGGCCGCACTGCAAGCAGCGGGGGTCTATCGGATACCGCGCACCGCGATCAGCAGCGTCGGTTACCACACCAACGGCACTCCGGCCGGAAGCCTTCGCGGCTTCGGGATCCCGCCGGTCACGTTCGCGATCGAATCAATGATCGACGAGATCGCCACGAGCCTTGCCGCGGATCCGATCGATTTTCGGCTGCGGCACGCCATGCAGAAAGGTAACCGCGACGTGATGGGCTGCCCGCTCAACCATAATCTCGCGAACGTCGAGATCTGCCGCGAGGCCCTCGGGCAGCCGCTCTGGGCTAAACGGCAAGCCGCAAAGGCGGCGCGCGACCGCACGGGACTTGCCTACGGCGTCGGTTTCGCTGTCTGCATGGAGTCGTTCGGGACGAGCCGCGACGCGATTTTTGTCGAGATTGGTTTCGATTCCGAAGGTCGTATCACGATTTGGTCGTGCGGCGTCGACATGGGGCAGGGAACGGCGACCTCGCTCTCGAGGTCAGCTGAAAATTTCTTCGGGCTGCAAGCCTCAAGGGTCTTAATGGGGGTATCGGAACGGTTCGAGGCACTCGGCCTGCACAACAACCCTGACCCAGCGGCGGCCGACCAGAAACACTATACACCCAAGATCGTGACCGCGCAGAGCGCGTCGGTGACAGCCTTTTATCACTTGCATGCCGCCGAAGAAGCCTGCAAGGTTCTGATGGATCACGGCCTGAGGCCGGTGGCTGAAAAGATCTGGAACGATTCGGCCGAAGAAGCGCGATGGGAAAACGGATTTCTGAAAATGGACGGAAAAGCCGACCTTTCCTTTAGCGAGCTTGCGGCTCGCGCTCACAGTGAGAGCTTCGTCGTCAGCGCGATGATCCACACCTACTTTCAGGTGCGATTCGCGACCGCTGAGTTTCCGATCGATGGTGCCGGACAGCCCCGTTCTATCGACGCGCTCGGTGTCCGGCGCGGCGGGGGCGGGAATCTGGAATTCATCGAGCGCAATCAAGTAACCTATCCGACAAAGGAAGATTCGGTCTATCAGCGCAGCCTGTACGCCTCGGTCGGGCATATTATCGCCGTTGAGGTGCATACGGGATCTGGGCAGATCGACGTTGTCGACGCTGTGACGATCCTCGACGCCGGCGACGTGCATCACCCTGAACTGCTCGCCGGGCAGGCCGAGGGCGGCTTTGCGATGGGCATTAGCCACACGCTTTTCGAAGAACTGCCGCCGGCACCAGTTGGAACCGACGGCAGCTGGAACCTGCACCGCTACCAGATGGCACGAGCCGGGCAGGTCCCACTCGGGCGGATGCGGCTCGTTACGCTCCCGCTCTCGGAGGCGAGCATTCTCGCCGACGGTACGCGAGCCCGCAAGAAAGGAATCGCCGAGGCTGTCCTCAGCACTGTATCGCCGGCCATACATAATGCCGTCGCACATGCGGTCGGGGTCAGAATTAACAGTCTGCCGATGAGCGCGGACCGGGTGTTGGAGGCACTTTTGCAGAAATAATGGAAGAAACGATTAATCTCAAACTGACCGTCAATGGCGCGGCCGTCGAGCGCCCCGGAGTGCCGGCTCGCAAGCTACTGGTCGACTTTTTAAATGAGGAGCTGGATCTCACGGGAACTAAGCTCGGTTGCGGCGTGGGCGCGTGCGGCACCTGCAAGGTCGCGCTCCGTGAATCGCCCGAGCACCCGCTGATGGCGGTTCTCGGCTGCTACGCGCGTCTAAATTCGGTGAACGACATGCACGTTACGACCGTTGAGGCGCTCGCCGATCCGGACGGCACGCTTCACGCGCTCCAGGAAGCTTTTCTTGAAGATTACGCTTTTCAGTGCGGGTTCTGCACGCCTGGGTTTTTGATGGCAGCCTACGTGCTGATGGAAAATCTAAGGCACCGACCCGTTTCGCTCCGGTTTCTCGATCAGACCGTTTTGAACGCGATCAACGGCAATCTGTGCCGCTGCACGGGTTATGTCCGCTATTTCGACGCTGTCAAGCGTGTGATTCTCGCCTCGCCCGGCTTGGTCGTTGAGGACGCGCTCGGCCCGACGGCGATCTCCCCGAGCGGAATTTGCTTTCGTATCAACAAGCGCTCGTCGAACGATCTCGAGGACAAGCCCCTCATCGGGTTTTTTGAGAACCCTGAGGGCCGGGCCGAATTTTCCGGAAAGCTCGATTTCGATGTCTGCCGCGCCTATCTTTCGGCGAAAACCAACACGATCCGGACGGGGGAGCGGGTCCGTGACCTGAATTTGTGCAGGTTCTTTTTCGTCCGCCGCGACGAGATCAGGTTCGACCTGTCTGATGTCGAGGCGCTCGACCCGCGCCTCGACATCAAGACAGTTCCTTTCGGCACGCCGATCCCGGTTGTAGCCCGTGGCTTTATTTCTTTCAGCAATAAAGGGGTCAGTGGCGATGTCCGGCTGCCGGTCGAAACGGAGCTGATCGTCCGGATTCTTACCCAGGGACAGGTCAATCTGACCTCGCGCGAACCGCTCCGATTTGACCCGCGCGATCTTGACCTTCCGATCGTCGCCTTCGCAAAAGAGTTCGGCCTAAAGTTTTCAGCTTTAGTCGAAGTGACACTCGACGCGCTTATACCATTTGAGGTCATATAATGGGGCGACGTGCAAAGTTGAGAAATATGTGATGCCGTATGGACGTTCAAAAACCGGCCTTGATGCCAATGGCGTTAAGTTAAGGGCTTGGCGCAAGATGTTCAACAAACGCGGAACGCACTTTGTTGAAGTCGCGCATTTATGAGCATTTCAACAAAGTGCGTTCCGCGTTTGTTGGACTTTGCTTAACTTAACGCCATTGGCCTTGATGCGCCCCACCCAATTCCGCGCAAAAAGCAATTTTGAGTCCACTCCGAAAACCCTTATTTGATAGAAAAATCGTTCAATCGCTGAATTTGTAGTTTTGTAAGTCATTGAAAACAAAGAATCTCAAAAATGGTAAAAGTCAATTTTAAGACCCAAAACTGCTAAAAATGACTTTTCGGAGTGGACTCAAAGTTATGATGTGAGGAATTTCCGATTTACTAAATTACTGGATATTTATATATTAGGAGGATTTGAATGAGCTTAAGCATTACGAATTCGACCGAAATTAAAAAGCTAACTAAAAGAATAAAAGAAACGGGTAAGCTTTACTCACGTCGTCCAGAGGTTGAGTCCCAGCTTGCTACAGCTATATTGCTCAAAAATAACGAGATATTTGAACTTCTAACGAATAAGACAAAAGATTCCGAAAACTATCTTTTTGACGAAACAATTGTTTATTTGCTCAGAGAAGCTCATCTGCGTGGCGACAATTCAACAGTCGAAACACTCTATTTGGAACTTAACCGCCGTATTTTGAAATTATTAAAAAAGTTTTACTCAAGATTTTCCGAACAATCAGATTTTGCAGATTTTGTGCAAACAGTTGAAATGGAAATTATTAAGAAAATTTTCAACATAACTTCTGACTCTGCGGATTACACACAAGTAAACTTTGGGGATTTCGTCATTACAGCGGCATACGTAACCTGGCGCAGAATACTTGGCAAAGTTAAAAAAGAAACGGAACTTTTTAATACTATGCGAAACGACGATGAAGAAAATGACAAAGAAATGCAATTTGAGTCGAACGACACTTCGCCAGAAGAAAAATTGATTTTACGGGAAGGGATTTCCAAATTGCCGCCGAACATCAGAGAAGTTGCCGCTTTAATTCTTGACGGCTGGCAGATCGAAAGTAAGGATGAAAATGAACCCACGATTAGTAAGTATTGTAATGTAAGCTCCCGCACCATCAGAAATTGGCTCAAAGAAGCAAGACAGATTTTAGCCGGGTATGAAGGAGGAATAAGATAATGAACGAGATAACTTTAGCAGATATTTTAGAAGGTTACGTAGTTGAAACTCCCGCCGGAAATGACCAAAATATTTTGCGGAAATGGATGGAAAACTATCCTCAGTTTGCCGCCGATTTGATGGATTTTGCGGCAGCCCGCGCCGTCGTGAAATTTGCGCCGGAAGAAGAATTTTCGGCGCAAGACGAAAAACGGTATCAGGAATTCGGATTAAATAATCTGCGATTGTTTTTAAGTAAAACGAACAATTCGCAAGCCGTGCCCGAAAGTCTGACCGATCTGGCGAAGGAAAAAGGCTTGAACAAAGCAAAATTTGCCGCAACTCTCGGAGTAAGTTTATCGCTGTTGATGTATCTCGAGAAAAAACGGCTCGAATTTTCCTCGATTCCGCAGGCGGTCATCAAGAAAATCTCGGATGTGCTCGAAACCGGCGAAGAATTAGTTTCCGCATATCTTAAACAGCTGCCTGATTTGGCGGGCGAGGCTAGTTTCAAAACAACAACCAGACCTGAAGAAGTCAAACTGAAAAGTTTCCCGGAAGCCGTGCGCGAAGATCAAATGCTTTCAGCGGAAGGTAAGAAAAAACTATTGGAATTAAAATAACGAAACAATTAACGGATCAAGGATTCTCACCAATCCGAAATCCAAAATCTCAAATCCAAAATCCATATGAGTCACTGGCAAAAAATACGAAATGCTGCAAATCAGTTACGACAGGAAGTTTGCGCACGCTTTAACCTCAACGAATCCGACTTATCCAAATCTCAGGAATTTCTTGATCGGGCGATTGAACATCTGGAACTTAACCCGATACCGGAACATCCCAATTCCGGAAACCTGCGCGGCGCTTTGGCAGTTCTGGAAGACGATTGTATCTATTTCCGCAACGATCTGCCGAAATGGTATCGCACTTACTGCATCGCGCATGAAGTGGCGCATTTCCGGCTTCATCACCGCAGTGTTCATTGTTCTGCGGGCGACATCGAAGATTTTTCGGCTGATGAAGAATCCGCTTTGACGGCTGAAAAAGCAGTCGGCTACGGCGCGGGCGAACGGCGCGAACGCGAAGCAAATCTTTTTGCGCTTGAATTTCTGCTGCCGTGCCGGGCTTTGCGCCGCGCATTTCTCGAAGAAAAATTGAATGCAACGCAGATTTCCGAAAAAGTAAAAATGCCGGTTGAAACGGTTGCCGGACAACTGTCTCGGGCGCTTCTGGTTCCTTTGACTGAAATTAAAACTGACAAGGAATCCAAAGAAAAATTCGATCTTGATGAGAGTCAGCAGCGTGCCGCCGAAACGGAAAAATGTCCGGTTCTGGTAACTGCCGGACCCGGAACCGGCAAGACGCAGACTTTAACGAAAAGAATTTCATATTTATTGAATCACGGCATCGAACCGAAACGAATTTTGGCTCTGACCTTTTCCAACAAAGCCGCCGAAGAAATGCGCGAACGCATCGCCGCCGAAAATAAGGATGCCGCTGCGCAGATCCAGATGATGACCTTTCACGCTTTTGGTCTCGATATTCTGCGTTCCTACTGGCAAGAAGCAGGACTTGATTCACAATCGAATCTGCTTGATAAAATTGATGCGCTGCTTTATCTCGAACAAAACTTAGCGGAAATTGGTCTCGAACATTATCAGAATCTGCCCGAACCGACGAAGAATCTTTCGGCGATTTTAGCGGCGATCTCACGCGCTAAGGATGAACTCTGTTCGCCGGAGGATTACCGTACATTAGCCGAAGCAATGCGCGCTGAATCCGGCGAAGATGAAGAAAAAAAGCTGGACGCGGAAAAAGCCCTGGAAACAGCGCGGGTCTATGATTTTTATCAAAAATACCTTGACGGGGAAAAACTGCTCGACTTCGGCGATCTGATCTTTCGCGCCGTCAAGGTTTTGCAGGAAAATGAACAGGTTAAGCGCGAAGTTTCGGGCAAATACGACGCGGTTCTGGTTGACGAATTTCAGGATGTGAACCGCGCTTGCGGCCGTTTGCTCAAAGAAGTTGCAGGTGAAGGAAAAGGTTTGTGGGCGGTCGGCGATCTGCGGCAGTCAATTTACCGCTGGCGCGGTGCATCGCCCGCGAATATCCAGCTTTTTGATCAGGATTTTCCAAATGCAGAAACTGTTTCGCTCCAGACGAATTATCGTTCACAGGAAGAAATCGTCTCGCTTTTCAGCCATTTCGCCAAAAATATGAAGGCCGCCGGTGAAGATTTCTTCCACTCGTGGCAGTCCAATCGCGGCATCGGCACAAGTGAAGAAAATCCGCGAATTGTTAATCACATCGTTGCCGATTCGATTGAAACGGAAGCCGCCTATTTAGCTGAAAATATTTTGGGGTACCGGCAAAACGGTTTTCTTTACAAAGATCAAGCGGTAATTTGCCGGACGCACAGTCAGCTCAATAAATTCGCGCAGATTCTCACGGAAAAAGGTATTCCGATTTTTTATCTCGGCGAGCTTTTCGAGCGCGAAGAAGTCCGTGATCTGCTGGCTCTGCTCGATCTGAAATATTCCGCTAATGGTCATTCGCTGGTGCGCGTTGCGCGTTTTCCCGAATACGAAATTCCGTTTGCGGACGCAAAAAAGATAATCAACGAACTCGCGCAAAAAGAAATTTCGTTCGAAGAAGTTTTAACAAATGAGGAAATCGCGGAAAAACTTTCCGAACACGGCAAACAGGGATGGAACAAATTAAAAAGTCATTTAATAAATTTCCCGAAACAAATTTCAGCGTGGCGATTTTTGGCGGATTATCTTTTTATCAACAGCGAATATCTGAAATCTTTCTTTGAAGTTGAAGATGTTCATCAACAATCGCGGCGGCTTGCGATCTATCAATTTCTACGGCTGGCGCAAAATATGGAGTCGCGTTTTACTGTTTCGGGTGAAAATCAGATTCCCGAATTCCTGAATTATGTCAAAAAACTCGCGTGGTTTAATGAAGATAAAAACTACGCGCAGATTCCGGCGGCGGTCGAAAATCTCGATGCCGTGCGGCTCCTGACCGTCCATTCGGCAAAAGGATTGGAATTTCGATCGGTTTTTCTGCCATATTTGGGCGCTGGAAAAATCCCTTCAAACCGCAAAGGGAAAATCTGTCCCGATCCGCAAGGGATGACTACGGGTGAAACGAATTTTCACGATGAAGAGGAAGAATGTCTGTTCTTTGTCGCGATGTCGAGGGCAAGAGATTTACTGCATTTATCGCGGGCACTAGATTACTCAAAAAATCAGTCAAAATTTTTAGATACTCTGGCGGAAGTTTTGCCAAAGGCAAGATTGATTGAAACGCAGGACTCTTCAACTGTAGAACTCCTCAATATATTTGCAAATAGTTTTCCGCTAAAGACTTTCTATTCGACTGACCTTGACCGTTATCTGCGCTGTCCGCGCCAGTATTTTTACACGACGGTTTGCGGATTAAAGGGACGCGGCGATCTTTCGGTTTATCTCAAATTTCATACGGCAGTTTACGATACAATTCATTCTCTCCAGTCTATTAGTCAAATCGAAGGAATCGAATTTAACGAGGAAACCGCTTTTTCCCGACTTGAAGAATTTTGGCTGGCGGCGGAACTCGATGCACATCCTTACTCACCGATCTACCGCCGGAAAGCTGAAGAAATTATCAAACGGATGTGCGAACGGATTCAAAATTCAAATGCTGAAATCCTCCGCCCGACTTATCAGGTAAAGCTCGCGAACGGAATCGTTCGCGTCAAACCTGATGCGATCGAAGAAACGGAAATTGACGGCGAAAAACAAATTGTCGTGCGCCGCTACCGCACCGGCAAATCGCCGAAGAAACCCGCGACCGATGATATTGATGCGTTAATGATGCAAGCCGTCAAAGAAAACTTTCCCGATACAAAAGCGTCGATGCAAAAAATCTATCTGAGCGACGCTGCCGTGCAGGACATTCCGATCACGGAGAGAGTTATTAAAAACCGTCTCGAAAAATACGAACAGGCGATCGACGGCATCAACAACCAAAAATTTCCGGCGGTTGCGAACGACAACAGCTGTCCGCATTGTCCGCATTATTTTATTTGTCCGAGCGGCGAATAATCTTCGATCACCTTAAAATTTCTCAACAAACACAGGCATTTTCCCGAAAACCGTAAAATTTTTACGGTTTTTTTATTTTCCGTTTCCGATTCTTCTTTCCGTCTGCCATTTCCTTATTGAGTATGAAAACAAAAGCAAAGGAGATGAAAAATATGGGACAGCACAAACCGACTTTTAGCCAGATTTTGAACGGACTCGAAAAAAGCAATTCGGAAAAATTGATGACGCGGGCACGGATTGCCAACCGGCTTGCCAAAAGATCGCACGGTCATAAAAAGCAACTTGCATATGCCGTCAAACACAAAGCACTCTGCACGCTTGTTCATCAGCTTCCGGCGCAGGTTGAGATCCGAAAAGACATCGCTTTGACGGATTTCGTGGTCGTCGAACTCAAAAACACACGATCCGGTCTGCATCTCTTAGCCGACAAGATCTAAACCGAAAACCCGAAAGGAAACATTTAATTTTATGACAAGACAAACTATCACGATTGATTGCGAAACATTGCCCACGGCTGTTTCCTTTGAAAAACAAACGCGCTGGGAAACCGAAGAGGAATATAAGAAAACCGCGCTTGACGGAAACTTCGGCAGATTGCTCTGCATCGGTTACACACGCGAATTTGCGGGCGGCGGAAAACTCGAACACGGTTGTTTTGGTTGGAACACCGAAACTCAGAGTTTTGAAACTGACGAAGCCGTTCTGTTGACCGAATTCTGGGAAATGATGCGCTCGTTTGATCGTTTCAAAGACACGATCATCGGTCATAACATTATTGATTTCGATCTGCCGTTCATTATCAAACGCTCGATCATCAATGGCATCCGTCCGACGGTCGATTTTTGCTTTGCGCGTTATCAGCGTCAGCCGATCTTTGACACGATGCGCGAATGGATTGCCGGATTCCGCCAACAAAAAGAATTCCGCCGCCTAGACCCATCACTTTTAGAAAAAATGATTCAGGCCTTATATCTGCTGCAAAATTTGAAAAAGCAGGGATTGGATTTTGTCTTTAAGGGCGGCACCAGTCTAATTTTATTACTGGAAAATACAAACCGATTTTCGATTGATGTGGATATTATCCTTAACAAAAAATATGAGAATGAATCTACGCGGAAAGAAATTGAACAACTCTTGGATAAAATTAAAGCTGATTCATCTTTTACAAATTGGACATTGGATGAAAAAAGAAGTTATCAGGAAGGCATTCCTAAAGCTCATTATAAATTAGAATATCAACCCAAATAAGCAGGTCAGCATATATTTTGCAACATAATGGCTTTGCGGAAACACGCTACGCTCGTAAGTGTGCGATTCGCCCTTACGAGCGTAGCGGGCTTCTGCATTATGTCACAAAACTTATTCATACCTGCTTATGATCCGGCGGGGCATATTTTGCTGGATGTTTTATTTGAAAAGATTTATTACCCGAATGTCGTCGAAATTCCGATTGAGACAAAATGGATAGAATCTGATGAAATAATAAATGTCTTTGTTCCCGATATAAATTCAATCACTGGCGATAAATTAACTGCGTTTGCTCCAAACACTACCGGAATCAAATACCAAATGGGTAAGGAATTGGAAATAATTAAACAATTGTTTGATCTTGGGAATCTCTTTGAAAAAATAGATTCGGTTGAAATTGTCGCCCAAAGTTTTGCGGCATTTGTAAAGGAAGAAATTGGTTACAGACAATTATCAATCGGTGCGCGTGAAGTCTTAACCGACATCATCGAAACAGCCAAAACTATCGCCTTGCGTGATAAAAATGTTGAAGACCCTTTTAAATCAAACTTTATGGAATTACAAAAAGGAATTAGAAACTTCAATTCTTTTTTAATATCTGGAAATTTCCGACTCGACGAGGCAATCCCAGCAGGGGCGAAAGCAGCGTATATCGCGGCAAAAATCTTAACCGAAAATTTTGTTGCTTTGGAAAGATACGCGGGGAAGATGTTTCCGGCTTGAATATTGAAAACCAACAATGGAATTTCTTGAATAAATTGAAACGACTCCCTGATAAATCGGCTTTTTTCTATTGGTATCAGACAGTTAAATTGTTGAATAACGAAACAAAAATTTAATTATTAATCTCAAAAAGTCAGAAAACTTAGAATTCCGGAAAAAATAGTGACCTTCATAAATCGCTTCTGAGCCATTTTTTTGAGTTAAGCCTAATGTTAGTATGTTTTGATTTTTGGTGTTTTTGCTAAATTTACCTTCAAAACTATCAAAATTATTTCAAAGCGTCCCGAATTGATTTCGAGTGTTTATCTTTTTTAATAGCTAATCTTTGCACATAAATCTGGGTAGTTTTGATGTTGCTGTGACCAAGTGCTTCTTGAGTTTCTGCCATCGATTCTGAATATTCCGAGACTATTTTGGCGAAAGTATGTCTCAGTCGGTGAATATGGAAATGTCTGATTCCGGCTTCGGTGGCGTAAATTTCCATCCGGCGAACAAAACCGTGCGACGTCAAGCCCTTCTTTTTTGTTGAATTAGCACCTTTATCATGACGAAGCCAGAGCGGCTCGTCCTCGCCGAAAATATCAGTTCGCCCCGTCGCCGCCAGATATTCAAACAGCGCGTTCTTGGTGGTTTCGTCGTCGAGCTCGAAGTTTAGGAAAAATCCGCCTTTGACCTTCGCTTTGATAAAAAATCGGCCGTCTTTGATCTCGATACTGTTTCCGCGAAGCCCGATGATCTCGGCACGCCGTCTGCCGGTCGCGACATAAAATTGTAAGATCGCCAAATCGCGCAGGTGCATTGGCTTTTTATCCAGAGCGTGAGTTCCGACAACATCTAATAATTTGCCCAGTTCTTCACGCGATAAAGCCTTGACGCTTTCCGATTGAAACGGCTTATTTGCTTTTGGCAATGAAACTTTCGCCGGGTTGATCGGAATCAGCCGCATCATCCCGACATCATTCCGCAAATATTCAAAAAACTGCGAAAGCGCTGAGATCCGGTTATAGATGGTGCCGTCAGCCAAGCCTTCGGTTTTTAAGCTCCAGCGCCATTCTTCAATGTCGCCCGGTAAAACCCGTTCAGCCGGTTTTCCGCAAAAATCAAAAAAATCGAAAACGGCTTTCGATTTATCATTGCGAATATCATTGCTTCGTATAAGCGCGGAATTGACAGTCCTCGTCAACCAGCTTTCGACGACTGCATTAACGTCAAGTGAAATTGAAAAATTATCGGAATTTGGAATTTGGAGTTCTGCGGAAATAGCCACAGGAGAATTTTAGACCTATTTTTCCCAAAATTCAAGGTTACACATTTTGTATGAATGTGTAATCTTTCACTAACTTTTCCCGTAGATAGCTTTCAAGACTGTGATTTACTCGGAAACTTGCTTCGATTTCTTCAACGCGGTCTTTGCGATTATTAACCCAATAAATATCTTGGTCGGGCAAAGTTCGGTGAACGTAGAGCGTTTCCGAATCTGCCTGCGGTGTTGAGTAAATAAAATCGGGCGCAATTTTCTTCGCTTGCAGAACTTGTGAAAGCGGTTGACCGGTCAACACTTTCGGATTATTTGCTCCAAAAACTTCTTTGACAATGGCATCAAATTCCGCTTTGTTATCGCTTAAACTCGGCGTTGTTTCGGGTTTTACGCCCGCAATGCTCGCTCCCGCTTTGACCAAATCGCGGATTTTTTGCAAAACGGGCAGGGACATTTTTTTGGCATTGTTGTCCAAAACCAAAACTTCGTAACTCATTCCGCTTGGTGTCACGAGTTTTCCATTTTTGACTTGCAGAACATTTACAAGAGCGTCGGCGTTGACGAAATCGTAGTTGTAACCTGTTGGAATATCAAGCGGTTTCAGTCCGAAAAGCGAAGTGATGTTGTTGTCTTCGCCGTAAAAATAGGCAATGTCGCCGACGAATTTGCCTTGTTGAAGCAGATACGAACTGCGTGACAGATAATCCGTCCACGCCTTCGCTTGTTCGCTCTACGTTTCCTGTCGTCCAAAATACTGCCCGAATGGTCCGAGACTGAAGCCGGGTTTTTTATCGTCAAGCGGTTGATGAACGGAAGTGTGGATAACGTAACGGTTTAGCCCGCAAGCAAGTTCCATATCAGCAGTCGGTTTCAGTTTTTCAGGAGTAAAGGAAAAAGCATCACCAATTGAAGTCATTGATTCCGCCGCCACCAAATTTTGCCCGTAAATATGCGCAACGGAAGCCGATTCGCGGATGTCCATTTTGTAGCCGTTGGCGACCTCTTTTCCGTCTGCTCCGGGCGTGGTGAAAGAGTTTGGAGTCCACATCGCCGACATCGGAACATCGGCTTTGCGTTTGACTTGCATTCCGTCGCCGACAAAGGCACGCGAAGATTCGTGCGATTCGCTGTATCTGCCCATTCCGCGTTCGTGTAGCATGTCGCCCAACAAATCGTAGTGATTTTCGGCGATCAAATCAGACAAAGTTCGGCGGAAATCCCACAAAAATTGTTCGCTGGCTTCAGTGCTTTTGACGATTTTTCCAGTCAGAACCGGCAACCAAGGTTTTAAATCGTAACCACGCCGTTTCAAAAATTCAGCCGGAAGATTTTTTGTCCAATTCGCACCGCCCGCTTCAAAACTATCGGTAATGACATACTGCAAACCTCTTTTGCCCATCAAACCGCCGGTTGCGTCTTTGTATTGGTCGAGGTAATTGTTGAAATAATCTTTAACGGCTTGGGCATCGAGTTTGTCAACTTCCAGCCCGGTTGCTTCAGGCGAAGCAGGATGATTCGTGATGCCCAAAAGCGAATAACCCATCCGCAAAACAACCCAATTTCCGGCAGGTGCATTCCATTCGAGCGTGCCGTCAGGCTTCATTTTAGAAGTCAAATCAATCACCTCGGCAATCGCGTCCGAAGTTTCAGGCGTAACAAATTTTTCAATTTCACCCGATGGAGTGAACGCAGTTTTTTCTTCCATTCGGTTGATGCGATAGGAAGTATTATGATCCGCAAAAAATGCGTGGATTAAATCGAATCATTGCTCTGGCAGCGGCACATCATCGCCTGATGTGGATTCACCCGTTTTTGGATGGGAATGGCCGGGTAACAGGCTTTTTACCGATGCTTTTTTTTATCGGATCGAATTTTCGGGTTATGGTTTATGGAACGTCAGCCGCGGTTTAGCCCGAAGGCGGGTTGAATACAAACAGCTTTTAGCGGCGGCGGATGAGCACCGTGACAATGATTATGACGGACGCAGAAACCTTTCAAATCGGGCTTTGACTGATTTTTGCCGATTTTTCCTCGAAGTTTGTCTCGATCAAGCTGAATTTATGAATGAACTGCTGACACTCGGCGATTTTTTGAGGAGGTTGGAAAATTATGTGACGCGCCGCAACGCCGGTTTGATTGTTGATGAAAAAGGTCAGAAATTATCGCCCTTACCCGTTCGTTCAGCAGCAGTCTTGAAAGAAGTTGCTGTTAAAGGTGAACTCGGTCGTGGTGAAATCTATAAAATTGTCGAAATGAGCGAACGCACTGCCCGAACCGTTATTAAAACCCTACTCGCCGAAGGATTATTAATTTCTGACTCCGACTGGCACAAAAGTCCTGTTCGATTTGGTTTTCCCGCCCAAGTGGCGAGCTTTTTATTCCCAAAACTTTTCCCGGACAACATTACCTAAAGAATCAAAGCCACTTCATTGGACAGCACGCTCAATAATAGCGCGACCTGTTTTTTATAAACCGCTTCAATAACGATTTTCCAGCTCTGTGGGAATGGTTATCTGATACTTATCGACAAACACACCTCCTTTGACGATACTGCGTTTGCCACTCCCGATTTCGATTCGATCTAAATTCAGGTATTGAAACCAACTATGTCCCGCTTTTTCAGCCAGATAAAGAAAAAGTCGTTTAACTTTGACCGATTGGCACTTTTCCAGCAACGTCTGAACCTCATCAGGTCTCAGATTATTGAGTCCTTCCATCAATTCGTAACACTCGATCAGATCTTGTTTTTCAGGAGCTAAATAGAGACATTCCATCAGAGCCCGCGCCGCGCCCGAAACCCTGATTGAAAAACTCTTCAATTCCACTTTGGTCAATCCCAGGTCGGGCGGCAGAAATGAAGTTTGATAGTACTCAAGACGGACACCCCAATCACGTTTTTCAAACCAAACGGGAAGTTTTTCACCACGACCGCCAAAGACATTCACTCGTTTTGTTTCCATTTCCAGATAATGTGCTTTTCCCAGATATCCGAGTGCCGTCCTTCCGCCGGGATGAATGGTCGAACCGGTTTGATTCTGTAAGGCATAGATTGCCCCTTCATAGCCAACTTGGTCACCCACCCGAACCATAGCGCCTTGTCCGATAGATTCGAGCCACCGGCTTTCCCGGTATCTTTTTTGCAGTCCGTGACTATAACCTTGTGCGGTTAACCAGTTCGCTTGGAATACCACGCCCGAAGGCTGAGAACTTAAGAGTTGGTTTATTTTGGTCGGAATTCCAATACTCATAGTTTAATTATATGACAAAATATAAACCTTAAAAATCAATAGTTTATATTTATGCTGGTAAATAAATTAATACCAAGTTGCATTATAAAAAAAGGAAACCAGACCTCGTTAATTAAGCAGACTTTGGCGGCCGTTCACCGCATCTTTCGGACATCGGTGGTCAAAGACCGCCTGCTTAACGGTGAGATTTTTCCTTATCTCAGAGTGAAACCGACAATAATGATTTGAGATATAAATTAATTGTGTAAAAGAATATTTATTTTTTGATAATTCCAATTTCAATCTAACGATGATTTAGATATTTCACCAGTTGGGGAAAGCCCAATCTCGATCAAAAGTAATATTGTTTACTTCGGCTTCTATAATCGGCTGGAAAAATCCTCGCAAACTTTCGATAACCGATTCAAAATCCGTGTCCGATGTTATTTTGCCGCGCTTAATAAACGCCTTCCAATCGGCAATGACCTCGGAATTTTCTCTAAAAACTTCAGTCAGGGCAATCGGAAAGGCGTGCGGCACGGCAGTTTGCCGATTGGCAAAAGTCGCTTTGATCGCTTTTTGCAGCAATTCACCGTCAAACGAAAAATTCTTTATCAAAAACTGCACATCCCAAAAATCCTTCATCCGGCTGTTCCCGATTCCGAGTTTGACCATCGCTTCAAACTTTTCGGCAATCACCGTTTCTTTCGGATAGATTCTCAAGCGCGGCTTTGGCAAATCGAGAATTGTTTCGATAGTTTCTATGACTGCCTTCGGCGTAACCGCATCGCCGAAACCAATGTCAACCTGCAAAGGAATTCTTGCGCCGTCGAGAGTTGCGAGAAGCGTAATCCGCACACCTTGATAAGTTTTTTCGGCACGAATTTCTGCACCCTTGATCGAATCAGCGGCAAATTCCAAACCGTCTTCCCCATCAATCGCGCAAATTTCCCGAAAGATACTTTCGAGCGTCGGAATATCATTTTTTCCGAAGCCGAGCAGATCCATGTCTTTGGTCGGGCGATGCGGTTCATTAAACCAGATGGCAAAAACGGCTGCACCTTTGAGTATAAAAGACTTTTGATACGCCGATTGGCTCAAACGATAAAGTAATCTTTCGTTGCCGAAGCGAACCAAAAGATTTTGAAACTCAACGTCTTTTTCCTTCGCCTTATTCTTCAATTTTGCTCTAACGGATGCCGCCGTGTTTTTCTTTTTTTCCATTTCTTTTTAATTCAGAGTTCTCAAGTAAGGCATCATTTTATTTTGGATATTTCTGACTTTGGCAAAATGATAAAGTTCGTCCATCGTCGCTTTACGTTTTTCCCAAGCATCGCGCAGAGCTTCAATCGCCACATCGAATCCGACCGTTGATTGATAACGGAAACAGTCGGCGACGGTTTTTGCCGCTGAATAAACTTTTACTTCCACGCCTTCGATTTGGTAGATTTCGATCCCGGCTTCATAAACCTGCGGCGCAAAACGGAAGACACGCACAGGAACGGTTTCGACCTTCGGGATCCGCATTTTGTTTTCGATTGCCAGCCAAACCTCAAACGGATTCTGCGTCGTCAGCTCGTGAAACCTGAGAGCCGAGAGCAGACACAGCACACCACGCGGCACTTTGACGGCAACCTCCAGAATATCCTGCATTTCGGTAAAGTTGTTTTCCGTTAGGCTGTAAAGACCATACCCGGCTTTGGTGAGTTTGCCGTCATCAAGAAGTCGTTGCAGATAGACACGGGATACTCCACCTTGCGTTTCAATATCCGAGGCGCGAAATATCTTTTTCTCTTTAGCAAACTCCAGAACTTTCTCTTTTCCATTCATAACTTGTTACAAAATGCTACTATATCTCTGTTAATATACTACATTCCGTAACAAACAGCAATAAATGTTCAGAATGGATGTTGGTGCAAAAATAAACCGCTGGTGCAAAAATTCGCCAATCTTAATCGAAAGCAGAAATCTTACTCATAACCATTACTGAGCGGTCTAAAAATTGCATAGCATAGAAAAGAAGAAGTTTGCCCGC
>JANPDZ010000448.1:0-1506 GCA_031431735.1 Acidobacteriota bacterium
GACGCAGAAAATGATTGACGGCTGTCTGGATTATTTCGATAAAATTGACGGTTTCGGCGGAATGGTCGAAGCGGTCGAAGCCGGATTTCCGCAACGCGAGATTCAGGAATCGGCGTATCAATATCAAAAGTCGGTCGAACGCCGTGAGCAAATAATCGTCGGCGTCAACAAATACGCGATGGCAACGGAACTCCACAAAACCGACATTCTGCAAATTGACGAAAATGTCCGCGTTCACCAACTCGAAAGATTGCACGAAACCAAAACAAAACGCGACAACGGCGCGGTCGCCAATGTTTTAGAGAAACTCCAAAAAACAGCAAAAGCGAATGAAAACCTGATGCCCGTAACAATCGAAGCCGTCAAAGTCTATGCGACGGTCGAAGAAATTTGTACCGCGCTTCGGGATGTTTACGGCATTTATGAAGAACCTGCTTTTTAATTTTAAGAATGGCTGAAAGAACCTCACACGGCGAAGATCGGCACGAAGACGAATCGCGTCCGACGAGCGAAGCCTTGCGCGATCAGGCGGAAACGAAAGAGATTTATTTTGATATCGAATCGGGTTATTATGTTTTCGTCGGGAGTCGCGGACGGACGCATATTTTTACCATTGAAAATTGGCATCACACGAGTTTTCGGACAACCAAAAGCAACCGTTTTGAACGTCAAATATCAGGCAAATGGGAAATCGTTTCGCGGGAAGATTTACCGGAAAAATTAAAATAATTATGAAAGTCTTAAAAACAAAATCAATCGCATCAGTCGAATTAGCCGAAGTCGAATTGTCGCTCGACGAATTGCAGGTTTTTGAAATCGCCTTGAATTACGCGACCAAAAACTTGGACGAAAAGGAAATCGAAAGAATTTTCGGCGCGTCCAAAGACGAACTCGAAGGAATCAGCGAAGACGTTGAAAAAGCCTCAGTTAAATGTAAAGAGCAAAATTTAGAAACTGCTTTAGCGTAAACCTTTCTTAGATTAGTTATGAAAGAACACAGATTTGTAGTTTGCATAGACAATAAAGGTTACGAGGCATCGCTCGAATTTGGAAAAATTTATCAAGTTGTGATTGATAAAGACGCGGAAGCGGAAGGTTTGATTCGTATTATTGACGAAAGCGGCGAAGATTACGGATATTCGTTTGAGAGATTTCATTCGGTTACTTTGCCTCAAACTTTGGAAAATGTGTTGCGCGTGGCTTGAGTGTCGAAGAAATCTGCACGGCTCTGCGCGATGTTTACGGCATTTATGAAGAACCGGCTTTTTATTCTTTCTGGAAAAATTTAACAAATTAGACTGATCTTTTTGGGAACTACATTGAGTTTTTTGAATGAGCCTCCAGCAAAGGCTTGCCAATATTTGCAAAACAGTATTTTGAAAAAAATATTGAGCTTTGGTATTTTCGCCTTCCGATTTTAATATTTTCTTTGTTGCTTATATCAGTCGGCTTTTATTTTTTACTATTCTAAACACGCTAGTAAAAGCTATGCACTTTTAGTGCAAG
>JANPDZ010000449.1:0-11072 GCA_031431735.1 Acidobacteriota bacterium
TGCTGGGTGGAAATTTCCCAACAGAGAGAATTTGTGTGATATTTCAATCGAATGATAGCAAAGCCATTTAATTATGGACATTTACAGTTCGTCTTTTGATAATCAAAAGTGCGAGGTTATTTCCACCAAGCACCACTAGTGCAATTCAAATATTTGTAGCAGTTATTATTGTTTACGGAACTCGCGTATTAAGCGTTTATCTTACCGAAGAAAAAACTCAGCGCGACGGGAAAATTGATGATGGTACTGAACAAGATTTTCTTAATTTTTTGGAAAAGCAAGAAGAAACTAACAGAATTGTTGAGGATTTTGGTAGATTTCTTGAGTTAGAAAAACCTCTGATTAGCGATATTGATTACTTGCCATATCCCAAAACCAAAATTCATACTGCTTTGCTGAAAAAAGAGCAAGAGATGTGTGAGATTGCAAACAATTATGTCAAAAAAGGGGAAAACGAAAAATTACCCGAAATTGAAAAGTTAATAGGTGCTCTAAGCAGTTGTAGAGTATTTCTTAAATGTTATACAGAAATTGAAGATGAAGATAGGGAAACAGTCGATTATTTTAATTCTTATCAAGATAAAAAAGAAGTTCCAGAAGAAGAACAGAACGAATTTGCAATGCTGAGAGCTAAATACATGACTAAGTGGTTGAGAGAAGAAAATTATGGTGAGAATGAGGAAACATAAAGAATCAAGAAATTCAAGGAAATTTGAATGATTTTTAGACTAACAGAACGCGACTTAAAAACTAAATTCGGAGATTTCCGCGAAATTCTTTATTACGACGGACAAGCGGAATCAATTGCGATTGTGATGGGTCATGTTGGAAGCTATTCTTTAGCACAATCAAACCGCAAACAGCCGATATTGGGCGGACGGAAATTTTAGCTTTCGTGTTAAAATTATTTTGAGGTTTTAGGTTATGGAAATCAGCGTTAAATTACCGAATGGTTTGTATCAGGATGTTTCGCATCTTGCGCGGGCGAAGAAGAAAAGTGTTGCCGAAGTTATCAAAAATGCCGTCAAGAAAGCTATCCACGAAGATTCGGCTGATTTTGAAGAGCAAGCAAAAATTATTGAGCAAAGCATCAAGTTTTGCTCGGATAAAGAGGTTTTGGAATTGGCAAATTTGCATACGCCCGATGATGAACGTTTGGATTATTTGTTTGAAAAAAATCGGGAAAGCGTTATGACGAAAAAGGAACACGCCGAATTGACGAAAGCAGTAGAACTCAGCCGAATCAATGATTTACGCAAAGCCTTTGGCATTGTCGAAGCAAAAAAACGCGGCTTGATTTAACGTGAGCAAAATATCCAAAGACCTTGATACGGAAGTCCGCGAAGCATCAAAACATCGTTGCGCGTATTGTCTGACACCGCAGAGTTTGACTTCTCACAAACTTGAAATCGAACATATTTATCCAATTTCAAAAGGCGGAGCTTCTGAAAAATTCAATCTATGTTTAGCCTGTCGGCATTGCAATCTTCATAAATCTGCAAAGATTTTCGGCTTTGATGTTGTTTCCGCCAAGAAAGTAAAATTATTCAATCCAAATCGTCAAAAATGGACAGAACATTTCGGTTGGGACAAAGCGAAAACTTCGATTATCGGCAAAACTCCGTGTGGACGTGCCACGATTTATGCTCTAAAAATGAACGACGATTTGCAGAAGAACGCTCGTAAAGTTTGGAAATTAACAGGTTTGTTTCCGCCAAAAGATTGATAAGAATAAAATGATTTTCAGACTGATAGAACGCGACCTAAAAACTAAATTCGGAGATTTTCGGGAGATTCTTTATTACGACGGGCAAGCGGAATCAATTGCAATCGTGATGGGCGATGTCGCGGGCGAAGCGGATGTTTTGTGCCGTGTGCATTCGAGTTGTCTCGGGGCGCACGTTTTTAACAGTATCGAATGCGATTGCCGCGAGCAGATGGAAATGTCGCAGACGATGATTGAGCAAGCGGAACGAGGCATCGTTATCTATCTCGATCAGGAAGGCAAAGGCAATGGGCATCTCGCGCTGATGGCGAGCATTCTGCACAAAAAAGCGGGAATGAAGCAATCGGAAGCCTACAAACAAGCCGGGTTTGAAGCAGATGCGAGAAGTTTTCGACCGGCGGCGGAAATTTTGGCGGATTTGAAAGTTAAATCGGTTATTTTGCTGACTGATAATGCCGCAAAGGCGGAAGATTTGCGGAAATGGTCAATTGACGTTTCCGGCACAAAAGAAATAAAGATTTGACACTGAATTGTTGACAATAATGTTGACAAATCAATCAACTGGCGATAATTTTGTGAAGGAGAATTTTATGCAAAGTGTAAATGTCAGAATCAGTTCAAGCAGTTATCAGATTTTGAAAGCCTTGGCGCAGGAAAAAGGGCAAACGATGCAGTCTTTGATTGATCAAGCCCTTGAAGATTTGCGTCGCCGAAAGATGCTGGAAGCGACAAATGAAGCCTTTGCAGCACTTAAATCCAACGATGATTTATGGCGGGAAGAACTTGAGGAACGTAAACTTTGGGAACAGACACTTGCGGACGGAGTTGAACGAGAATGACAAACGCTTCACGCGGAGAAATTTGGCTGGTCAATCTTGACCCGACAGAAGGACGAGAACAAGCCGGAACTCGTCCTTTTTTAGTCATTTCGGTTGATTTGTTCAATCACGGCGCGGCGGAATTGGTTGTTGGAATTCCGCTCACGTCAAAAGCGAAAAACATTCCGCTTCACGTTGAAATAATTCCGCCCGAAGGTGGTTTATCATTGACGAGCTACGCCAAATGTGAAGATGTTCGTTCAATTTCGACTTCGCGTCTGAAAAAAAGATTAGGCAAAATTTCTCCGCAAACTATTGATGCAGTTGAGGACAGGTTAAAGATTTTATTAGGTCTTTAATGAGTAAAATTTGAACAAAGTATGACTGATTTTGAAGGAAAAATAAGTAAAATTTCACCGAATGAACGCAAAATTTTGCAATGTCTTTCGATATTTTGGGAACAGATAACCGCGCAAGAGTTTCAGGTATTATTAAAAGTGCTTGAATTGAAAACGCCCGAAGGGAAAGCGTTTTCGACTCAGTATGTTTCGCTTTTGCGCAATTCGCTGATTCACAAAGGCGTGCTTCAAAATACGAAAGAATATTGGGGAAGCGGTTTTCAGATTGACGGCAACGAACTGCGAGAGTTTTTTATGCGCGAGGCTGTGCGGGAAGATTGGTTTTCTGAAACCGTCGAGAAAATTCAGGCAAATTTCGGTCTGAACGAATTTTCCAGTTGGTATTATAACAGTGAACGCTATAAATCGAGGCTTTTACGCGATTATCGTTTGAGCATTTACCGGCAAGACTCACAGAACATGGCAGAACTTTTTCCATTTATTAAGGAAAGAGATTTGGAAGACAAAGCGAGCAAAATTCTGCTCGGCATATTTTCAAATCCGTTTCAAACAGAGCTGCTCGCCAAATTTGACCAAAGATTTCAAATTAGTCTTTTGATCGATTTTTTTGTGGAAGCCATCGAAAACGGCGAGCCGACCGATAAATTTTGGGATTTTGTGCGGGAAACCAAACTCGAAGACGAAGCTTTTAAGGGGTTTGAGGTTTTAGAACTGATTTTCAAAGGGGAAATATCTAAAGCGTCAAAACTACTCGGCACACCAATTACTTTGCATCAGCTTTTTTCGGCAATGTTGATTGCAGTTTTGGAAAAAGATTACGAGAAAGCCGTGATCGCGGGCGAAGCCGCGATCAAACTCTGGAAAAAATGGTTCAGTAAAAAGAAAGGATTTCCGGCTGATTGGCAAATGTTTTTTTACGGCTTGGCACTTTTCAAAACAAATGAATCAAAATTTCATCTCTTTGCCGACGAATTCAGCACGTATTTGTTAAAAAATAATCCTGAATCTACGATTCATCAAGCGATTAATGCTTTTGCCAATTTCCTCAAAAATAAGGACGATCTGGCAATGACCGCCGCCTCGCAGGTCAGTTCGGACGATTTTCTCAATAAATTTATCCGCATCGTTTTGACCGCACTCGTGCCTTCGCTGAATCTGCCGATTTATGTGAATGATTTTGAAAAAAAAGTGCAAACTTTAGGATATCGCTGGTTGCAGCTTGAAGCCGCTAATTTGTTGTCAATCAGAGGAAAATCAAATTTACAGGCAAAAGAAACGTGCGAAAATCTGCAAGCCGAACTCAAAATTGAACCGGTCGGAAACATCGTTCCAAAACTCGAAGATTGGGAACGCGCTTTGAATACTTTGATCATGGTTGCCGAAAAAGTTCAAAGTAAAAGCGGCGCAAAAAATGCCAAGTTCGATGAAACGCGGGTTGCGTGGCAGCTCGATTTTGAGCGCAAGGATGTTCAGCCGGTCGAGCAGAAATACGGCAAAAAAGGTTGGACTGACGGCAGAAATATCGCGCTCAAAAGATTATATGAACGCGATGTCAAAAATCTGACCGAACAAGACAATTTGGTGGTCAAAACCGCGATGGAGAAATTCAGCGAGTATTATTACGGCTCGTATAGTTACGAGTTTGATTGGGAGAAATCGCTGTCAGCACTGATCGGGCATCCGTTTTTGTTTCTGTTCAAAAATCCGGGTGTTAACGTCCAACTCAATGCGGGCGAACCTTCGCTGATTATTCGGCAAACCGGGGATTCGCTTGAACTTTCATTTGATACAAAATTTTCGGACGAAGGCGTGATCGTTCAAAAAGAAACCGAAACTCGCTATAAAGTCATCGAAGTTTCGAAACAACACGTTGAGATTGCGGGTTCTCTGAAGTCTAATAAATTGAAAATTCCCGCAATCGGCCGTGAAAAATTATTGAAGGCGATTCAGCCGCTTTCAACAAAAATTTCGATTCAGAGCGATTTGGAAGAACATTTTGAAAATCTTCCGCTGGTCGAAGCCGAAAACCGTATTCACGCGCTCATTACGCCGGCGGGCGAAGGCTTTCATCTCGAATTTTTCGTTAAACCTTTCGGCACGGTTGCGCCGTATTTCAAACCCGGAAAAGGCGGCGAATCGGTGATTGCCGACCTCGACGGCGTGCGGACGCGAACCAAACGCAAATTAAAAAATGAACGCGCATTGCTCAACGAAGTCGAAGAATTGTGCCCGTTTTTAGCGGAATTTGAAAGCCAAAATTACGAATGGGATTTGGGCGATGCCGAAGCCTGCCTGACGGCAATGAGCGAGCTGGAAACTCCGCGTGCGGCAGGAAAACTCGTCGTTGAATGGACGAAAGGACAAAAGCTGAAGTTGCTCGGCAACGTCAGTTTCAGTAATTTTTCGCTCTCGGTCAAAAGCAAAAACACCTGGTTTGAGGTCGAAGGCGAGGTCAAGGTCAATGAGAATTTAGTTCTTTCGATGCGCGAACTTAGCGGACTTTTGAATGAAAACACAAAAAACTTTATCGAGCTTTCCGACGGACAATTTATCGCCATCACTGAAAAACTCCGCAAACATCTGAAATCGCTGAGCGCGGTGATGGACGACAAAAATCGTCTGCATAATTTGCGTTCGGGAATCTTGGAAGAGTTTTCCGATGAACTCGAAAACTTCAAAGCGGACAAGGCCTGGAAAGACCATCTCAAAAAAATAAAGGCGGCGCAAAAATTCGTGCCCGAACTTCCCGCGACCTTCGAGGCCGACCTTCGTCCGTATCAGATTGACGGCTACAATTGGCTTTCGCGTCTCGCAAATTGGGGCGTTGGAGCGTGTTTGGCGGATGACATGGGTTTGGGCAAAACTTTAATGGCATTGGCAATTTTGGTTGAAAGAGCCGAAAAAGGCGCGGCTTTGGTCGTTGCGCCGGTCAGCGTTTGCCGCAATTGGGTGAAGGAAGCGATCAAGTTTTCACCGACTTTGAATTTTCAAATCTTCGGCGGCGGCGATCGAAAAGCAACGGTTGAATCTTTGGGGAAATACGATGTGTTGGTGACAAGCTACAGTCTTTTGCAATCGGAAGAAGAGCTTTTTACGAGTCAGAAATTTGCGACGATCGTTTTAGATGAAGCGCAAGCGATAAAAAACCGAAATACCAAACGATCAAAAACAGTGATGAATCTGCAAGGCGATTTTCGCCTCATTACGACTGGCACGCCGATTGAAAACCATCTCGGCGAACTTTGGAATCTGTTCAATTTTATCAATCCGGGATTTTTGGGAAACCACGAATTTTTCAACGAAAAATTTGCGATACCGATTGAAAAAAGCAAAGACGAAAATTCGCGTAAAACTCTGCAACGATTAATCAAACCTTTTATGCTACGGCGGCGAAAAAATCAGGTTTTGGATGATTTGCCCGCGAAAACCGAGATCGTTTTGACGGTTGAAATGTCGTCGGAAGAGCGCGCTTTTTATGAAGCGATCCGCCGCGAGGCATTGGAAAAGATCGAATCAACGGATGGCGAAGCAAAAGACAAACGATTCCGAATTTTAGCCGAATTGACCAAATTGAGATTGGCGTGTTGTCATCCGCAATTGGTCAGCGAGAATATTCCCATTAGCAGCAGCAAACTCGAACTTTTTGGCCAAACATTGGATGAATTGCTCGAAAATAAACATAAAGCATTGGTTTTCAGCCAATTCGTCAAACATCTGAAAATTGTCGAAAAATATTTGCAAGAAAAGGGAATTCCCTATCATTATTTGGACGGAAGCACTCCGGCGCACATTCGCCAGGAGCGAATTGACGATTTTCAGCGCGGCAAGGGCGAAGTCTTTTTGATTAGTCTGAAAGCCGGCGGAACGGGTTTGAATTTAACGGCGGCTGATTATGTTATTCACCTCGATCCGTGGTGGAATCCGGCCGTTGAAGATCAGGCAACCGACCGCGTTCACCGCATCGGACAACAGCGTCCCGTGACGGTCTATCGTTTGGTAACGGAAAATACGGTCGAAGAAAAGATTTTAAAACTGCACGAAACCAAACGCGATTTGGCTGATAGTCTTTTGGACGGAACTGACACGAGCGGAAAACTCTCGGCTGATGATTTGCTGGCTTTGATTAGCGAGGTTTAAATAAGGCGATTTTTGCTTTAAGATTCGGATGGGAAAAATATGCCAAATATCGAAACTATTCAACACGCCGACGGACGAGTTGAACTGCAAGCGGAAGCGTTACAGGAGATTGAAAAATCGCCGCTTTATAACAAAGACCTGGCGCCCGTGCCGATTGAAAAGCGCAATTGGACGACGTATAACTATGCCGCGCTCTGGATTTCGATGGCGCATTGCATCCCGACCTATATGATGGCTTCAGGGCTGATTTCCGCCGGGATGAATTGGTGGCAGGCACTCGTTACGATTCTGCTCGGCAATGTCATTGTGCTCGCGCCGATTCTTCTAAATTCGCATCCGGGCACGAAATACGGCATTCCGTTTCCCGTGTTTGCGCGGGCGAGTTACGGCACCGTCGGTTCAAATCTTCCGGCTTTGATGCGAGCGATTGTCGCGTGCGGTTGGTTCGGAATTCAGGCGTGGATTGGCGGACAGGCGATTCACACATTTTTCGGCGCGATAATTCCGGGTTGGAACACAGCTTTAGGCGCGGCAATCGGCGGACATACGCCGACCGAATGGCTGTCGTTTCTGATTTTCTGGGCGATGAATATTGCGATTATTTATCGCGGTATGGATTTGCTTCGGATGGTTGAAAATTGGGCGGCACCGTATGTTTTGGTGATGACTGCATTGCTACTTGGCTGGATTTTGTATCAGGCGGGCGGCATCGGATTCCTTCTTCACGAACCGGGAAAATTTCAAACCTTCGGCGAATTTTTCAAGATCTTTATTCCCAGTTTGACGGCAATGATCGGATTTTGGGCGACGCTCAGTCTGAATATGCCCGATTTTACGCGCTTTGGGAAAAGCCAGCGTGAACAAGTCATCGGTCAAACCGTTGCGCTTCCCAGCACAATGGTTGTTTTCGCGGCGATGGGAATCCTGATAACTTCGGCGGCGGTCGTCGTGTTTCCGAATATGAAACACGAAGACCTTTGGGATCCCGTAAAACTCGTCGGGCAATTTTCACAGCCCGTGGTTGTCGCAATTTCGATGTTCACGATTGTCGTTGCGACGCTTTCGGTCAATATTGCCGCCAACGTCGTCTCGCCCGCCAACGATTTTGCCAACGCTTTTCCGCGCATGGTTTCGTTCCGCACAGGCGGTTTGATTACGGGAATCGTCGGAATTTTGATGCAGCCTTGGAAATTGCTTGCCGATCCGAGCGGTTATATTTTCAGTTGGCTTTTGGGGTATTCGGGCGGACTCGGTTCGATTGCCGGAGTTTTGATTGCGGATTACTGGATTATTCGCAACAAAAATCTAAATCTCGGTGATTTATATCGCACCAAAGGCGAATACGCCGGATGGAATTGGCGGGCAGTTGTCGCAACTTTACTCGGTTGTTTCTTCGCGTGGATTGGTTTATTATTCGAGCCTCTGAAAATCTTGTATGATTACGCGTGGTTTGTCGGTTTCGGCGTTTCGTTTTTCGTGCATTATGTTTTGATGAAAGCCGCGCCGACAAATGAAATTTTGTCTGAAAACAAATAAGAAATTAAAGTTGAGAGAAAAGTATGGAAAATTCTCCGTATTCAATTTACTGCCAAAATCCAAAAACCCGCTTATTACAGAGACACTTGTAATCGGTCAGATTTGATGCCTGAAAAAATTCTCGAAGAGCAATACGATTCCGACAATATCTGCACAAGGAAAGTAGTCATTCACCGTTGTCGCGCAAGCTCGGATTTTTGTCGAAGCGATTCACGAAAGGCTTGAATAAATTCGGAATCAAGGCGTTTGCCATTTCGTAGCGAAATATACTTATGACCGTATGAAACGTCAATTATCATCAAAACAAACTTTTTTGCTGAAAATAATCTTGCCGATTTTTTTCATGACTACTCTGACTGCGGTGTCATTGATGCTGTTTTTTAATTTTCCGGAGAACGAGTTTTCGCTGCAAATCCAATAGTTGCGGAGTTGGAAAAGTTGGCAAAGATAACAAGACAATAAACGAAATTTTCGGATAAGATTAAAAAATGAATAATGTAAAAACAGCACGCGCGACGCGTCCCGACAAAGCGATGTTTTTTGCGATGATGGGCGTGTTTTTCATTTTGTGTAGCTTGCCCGCGTTTTACTGGGCTTTCTACAGTTACGGGCAATACAGTCAAACGACCGCTTTTGTGCAGGATTTGCGAAAAAAAACCGATACTGATTTTACTCCGACCGAGCGACAGGAAAGAAGTGAGCGAATTTCTGTATCAAATTCGAGAGCCGACCGCTTTCTGTTGGAAATGGCTTTGAGCGGTGCGGGCGGTTTGATTCTTTTTGGTATTTCATTGTTGCTTTTCAGAAAGGCTTGGCACGCGCGGAAAAAGAAAAACTTTTACGAAAATATTGACCCGCGCACGATTCCGACGCCGACCGCGCCGCTTAATGTCAGTTACAAAAGACTCTACGACGTTCTGTTTGCGCTGATTTTTTTCTTTTTCGGCGGAATGTTATTACTTATTCTCTATCAAAACTTTACAAGTAAATTTATCAAACCGACAGACGCGATTATCCGCAGTTTGATGTTTGCTGTTCCGATTCTTTTATTGTTGTCGGTAATTTGCTATCTGATGATTCGCGCAAAACGCAACGCGGTAAAAGTTTTCGACGCTTCCGGCATCACACGCGGCGACGGTCGGCAGTTTTCGTGGAACGAATTCTGCGGCGTTGTGACGCGCATTGATATTAACTACGCCAGACAAAAATACGTCTGGCGCATCGAACTCGCCTTCGCAAACGGCGAATCGGCTTGGATTATTCCGAACCGCATCAAGAACGCCGAAGAAGTTTTTAACTTCGTCGCCGCACTGCCCCAAGCGTCTTTGAGAGACAGTTAATTCGGGAATAGCTGCGCCGTTATATTTGCGATTTATAAATAGTATCTAAATATATGCCCAAAGATGGACATTTTCTTTAGTCAACACTTCAGCGAAACTGCCTTTGAAATCAAACTTCAATTTCAAAGGTCTAACAATTTCTCGGTGTTTGTAATCGCCATACTCTGACGATATTGCACAGATCTTTAAGATTTGCGGACAGTTTGGTTTTTACCGTCCAATCAATCGGATGTTGACAATAGAGAAAGATTACAAGTTTATTAGACGCATTGTCAAGGCGGTAAATGGGCATGTTTGCACAATGAAAGTCTGGATATAACAACCTATTTGTCAATATTTGCCAAGAGCCTGAATGAATGTTTATAAATACCCTCGCTGATGTGTGTGCGCCTGTTGTCTTTGGTGATAAAAAGATATTCGTGCGGCAGTTCGCCCGGACCTTTGACCGTGCCGGTTAGGAAATCTGGGGTCATAATTTTCAGTTTGTTTGAGATAAGTTTCGGAAAATTATAGCACGTTTCAAAATTGAGAATCCTTTGCTGACGCGGCACCGAATTAACCTAAAATTGTATTATAATAATTCAGCATAATTATTAGGAGAAAGCGATGATTGACGAAAATACAAATGATAGACTCTACATTACGAAGTCTGAATCGGGATTTGTCGAAGTTCTATATTATGAGATAGATGACGGTCTTGATTTAGGCAGTCAGCTTTATATCGAGCAGGCAAGCGTTCCGACGTTTATTGAAATGCTGAGTCAGTGTTTGAGTGTTTACGGTCGCCGGTGCGGAGATGACAACTTTCAAATCTATGATTCGGGACACAAACCGCAATCGTTCTATAACATAGATAATCGGCGCGCCGACGGAGTGCCGAATAGCGGACTCAGCGGTTTTACGATTAACAAATTCGATGCCGAAGATTTGGTAAGACAACTCATAGACTTAACAGACTTAAAGGCTAAACCCGGTATCGAATCAACCAGGGAAATGTTGAATCGGCAGCTCCTGGAAGCAGCCGCGAACGGAGATTTAAACGCTGTCGGCAAGGCTCTGACGAGCGGCGCGGATGTCAATGTGCATAATCAGTATAAACAAAGCGCATTGAATATCGCCGCCGAAAAAGGACATTTATACGTCGTTGCAATTCTGC
>JANPDZ010000450.1:0-3183 GCA_031431735.1 Acidobacteriota bacterium
ACAGGGAGAAAAGGAGACGGGGAATCGGCCGACAAACTGATTTTTTTCTCCTCTTCTCCCCTTCTCCTCTTCTCCCCTTCTTCTTCAATCCGGCGCACTTCGACGATCAAGCGATAGCCGTGTTTTCTGACCGTTTCGATAAATTTCTGCGCACCCGGTTTTTCGCCCAATGCTCGTCTGATGGCATAGATACATTTGTCGAGATTGTTTTCTTCAACAAACGAATCCGCCCAGACCTGATTCATCAGCTCATCTTTGCGCACGAGATGTCCGGCATTACGCACTAAAACGCAGAGCGTTTCAAAAGCTTTTTCCGAAAGCTGAATACGCTCACCGCCGGCAAGACGCGCCAAAAAGTGTTCCGCGACGTCCAGCCGAAACTCTCCAAACTCATAAAATTCTTTGTCTCCGCCAATATAAGAATTCATTCCGTATTATTGATGATAACAACATCGCTGTTGAGTGAACCGCGTGAGAGCGCAAGCAGCGGAAAGCGATAAAACCCGCTTTCGTCGGTTGTAACAGTTCTGTTCGCGCCGGTTTCGATGTTCGTTACCGTGACGACGGCGTTCGACACAGCCGCGCCTGTTTGGTCTGAAATCGAGCCTTCGATTTGTCCGTTCAATGCTTGTGATTGAGCGTTGACAGCAACTGCAAAAATCATAACCAACCCCAAGATTAAAACTAAAAAAAACAATTTATCTCCTCGCGCAAACGAGGCAAATGCTCCAAATTTAAGCGAATGTTTATTCATCAAGATAATGCGAAAGATAAAGTTTTCCTTCGTAATCCACCAAGCCGATTTTGACCTGCATCAGAAAGCCGTATCTGCCCAAAATATTTTTCTGAAACCATTCATCTTTGGCAAAACACGCCAAAATATCGAAATCGAAACCTAAAACCGAAAGCGTAACCTCGTGTTCATATGTCAAAAATCGGCTCGTTGCCGTGCCAATCCATTTCGGCAACCCGTCTTCGATTTTTAAGCCAAGTTGTTCGCCGAGTTCTCTCATAAAAATGCAGTTGGTCGAGCCAGTATCAATTTTCGTCGAAAAATCAATCGGTTTCTGGTCGAGTTTGAGCGAGGCTTTGACGTTAACGCCGGGTTCTCCGGAATCGTATTCGGCAAACTGTGAGAAGTTGAGTTGATACGGCACTACCAACCTCCAATATAACCTTCTTCCTCAGGTTTTGAAAGATAATTAACAAAAGCATCGGGAACGCCTGCGCGATCGGCAATTTTTTTACCTTCGGGAAAAGTTTTCGCCGTGCCGAGCAGTCTATCGCCGTCCAAAACAACGTATTGACCGCCGTATTTCTCACGATTCGCTTTGAGCCAAGCCATTCTTTTTTGGCGAACTTCATTGTTTGCATTTCCGTTTTCAACCGAATTTCCCGTTTGTTCCAAAAGATAATTTGCCAAAACAAATTTTTCCTGTTTGGTTAAAATCGCCGTTTGTTTTTTGATTGAATCAAGTGCTTCGACTGACATTTGCAAAATACCTCCGACAACATTTTACTACATTTTGCTGAACAGGTCGCATTACTTCAACCCGACGCGCCTGACCAATTCATCGAAGCGCGGGTCGTCGCGCAAAGGGTCGAGGTGTGGTTCGACCTGAAGATAAGCCAATGCCCACTCGCGTTGCTGATAAGCTTTCTCCAAATATTCAAATGCTTTATCTTTGTCGCCTATCTGAGCGTTCAGACACGCGCCGAAAAAATAAGGTCGATTGCCTTCATCGAACCTTTTGGCTTGTTCGCGCAAAACTCCTTGCCAGCCCGACGTTTGATACGCTGTTTTAAAAACCTTTATAGTTTGCTCGTCCGTTTTCTGTAAAGTTTGGAGTTTCATCAGATATTCAAAGGCTTCCGCATAATTTTTCTGCATTTCCAATGCGTCAATTAACCAGAGGTAGTTGCTGGCGCTATTTGGACGTATTTCATCAGTTCCTTTTAATTGAAGTATAGATTCTGCATAACGTCGGGCGTAATAAAAAGCGAATGCAGAATATTGTTGCTTAAAAAGTGCCGCCGGGTCGAGTTCAGCCGCGGTTTGGCTTTCGACAATTGCTTCATCAAAACGTCCGCGAGACATCAGAAAACGCGAATAAATCTGATGCGTTAGTGAAGAATTCGGGTCTAATTCGACAGCGCGTCGGCACGCCCGTTCCGCTCCCGCAAAATCAAATTCGTAACTTATTTTAACTTCACACAATGCGCTTTGCGCGTCCGGTAGATTCGCGTCGAGAGCCAAGGCTTTACTTACCGCTTCGATTGATTTTTGATACTCTTCGTGAGCATTAACATTCCGACCTCGAAGAGTTTTAGTATTATGAGCGTAAGACTTAATCGCCCAAGCCTGCGCGTAGTTCGCATCAATTTTGACGACTTGCTCCAAAATTTCGATTGCTTTCTGCACGTCTTCCAAATTTCTTTTATCAACTAAATATCTGGCTTGTAAAAAGAGCCGATACGCTTCTTCATTATTCGTTCCACGCACAGCCTTCGGGCTGCTTGAGGTGGTGGCGAATCGCGCTGACAAGATGTTACCAATTTCGCCCGAAATCGCATCCTGCATCGCAAAAATGTTGTCTGCTTCTTTTTCGCTTTTGTAGGTTTCTTCAATCTGCCCGCTCGCCACATTAAAAAGCTGTGCGGTGATGCGAATGCGCCCGCCCGCCAATTGATAATTCGAGGCAAGAACATAATCAACTTGCTGTTCTTTTCCCGCCGCGATCGGGTCTTGCGCGATGTCGGCATATTTTCGAGTTGCGCTCAAAGGTCTGATGATGAAACCTTTCATCGAACCGAGCCGGTAAATCAAAGAATCGGCAATCCCGATTTCATAAATCTCGTCGCGAGTTGCCGTGTTAATAGGTTTCAGCGGCAAAACGGCGATTGATTTTTTGCTGTCCGCGATTGAAGCCGTTTTTCCCGCGTAGAAAAAGTAACCGAGAGCGATTGCGCCGAGAATCAATCCGGCGACAACGAAAGCGCGATATTTGGATTTGCTCTTAATGACCGGATTTGCCGGAACTAATTCGAGTTTGGCAGCCTGTCCGGCGGATTCTTCAGGCTGATTTCTATCTGTTTCGTGCCGCCAGTCTGCCAGAGTGACGACCTTTTGAGACGGAGCGACCGGAAGAATTGGAGAAAACGAATCAGTTTCCAAGTTAATTT
>JANPDZ010000451.1:0-5647 GCA_031431735.1 Acidobacteriota bacterium
AATTCATAAATCACATCACGATTTTCCGCCGTTAAAGGTTGGACAGGCAAAATGGCGATTGATTTTTTGCCGTCCGCGCCCGAAGCCGTTTTGCTTGCAGAGAAAAAATAATAGCCAAGACCGATTACGCCGAGAATCAATGCGGCTAAAACCAAGGCGCGATATTTCGGGTTGTTCACAATGACCGGTTTTGTCGGAACTAATTCGAGTTTGGCAGCATGTCCGGTGGATTCTTCCGGCTGATTTTTATCCGTTTCGTGCCGCCAGTCTGCTAAGGCAATGACATTGTGAGACGGAGCGACTGAGCGACTGAGCGACTGAGCGACAAGAAGAGTTGGAGAAAACGAATCAGTTTCCAAGTTAATTTCTCTCTCTCCGTCTCCCTGTCTCACCGTCGCTCCGTCTCCCTGTCTCACCGTCACTCCGTCGCTCCGTCGCTCCGTCTCACTATCTTCTTCGACACGGCGCACTTCGACGATCAAGCGATAACCGTGTTTTCTGACCGTTTCGATATATTTCTGCGCGCCCGGTTTTTCGCCCAACGCCCGTCTGATCGCATAGATACATTTGTCGAGATTGTTTTCTTCGACAAACGAATCCGCCCAGATTTGATTCATCAGCTCGTCTTTGCGCACGAGATGTCCGGCATTGCGCACTAAAACGCAGAGCGTTTCAAATGCTTTTTCCGAAAGCTCAACACGCTCACCGCCGGAAAGACGCGCCAAAAAGTGTTCCGCGACGTCCAGCCGAAACTCTCCAAATTCATATAACTCTTTTTCTTTCAATGACATCTGCTCTGGCAGAAAAACGGAAGAAAAACGGAAGAACAAAAGAAGAAAAACCGAAAGATTTTTCCGCGCCTCTCGCGTAATCTGGTTCGTGTATCGCATAGTGGCGGCACACTCAAGGGCTCAAATAAAAGATTGCTACGGGCATCTTAGCACCCTTTAATGATGAAAACAAGAATTTGGTTCGCTAGGATCGGTGCGCATTGGGCGGTCAGGAAAATAAAAAACAAAAGGAGAACGACCAAATAAATTACAGCGGATTACATATGAATTTGATTGGAATTTAATTAACAAAATAGCCAATCTTTTTAATTCTACCAATTACAACGAAAAAAGGAGTCAAAACAATGAGATACGTAAATGAAAAAAACATCAGAACTTTATTGATTTTAGTTGCCGGTTTCATCATTTTTGCGTCGGCAGATTTTGCCGCCGCTCAAACGACCAAAACTAATGATGACCGCAAAACAGAGTGTACCAATAACTTGAGCGGCAAAGTCGTTAATTATGGTGACGGCGGCTTTGCCTGTGTAGCAAAAGATGCAACTATTTTCTGCACATCAGGTGGTCAGTGTGCTTGTTTTGGAGATGATTGCGGCAAACTTGGCGGTGGCGGAGCTTTGGGTAGGATTGCTGATAGCAGGAAAAAACTTATCGCCGGTTTTCAAAAAAATCTGACGAAACAACAGAAGTCGGCAATGGGAAAGGCAATAGATGAATCGTTCGCCGCGCTTCGGAAAGGAGACGGCAAAACCGCCGTCAAAAAAATTGAAGAAATCTCTGCTTTAAGAATGAATGACAATGGCGGTGGCGAATCTGCCAACGGTTTAGAATGCAGAGATAAATGCCAACACCATCTCGATGATGGCAACGCACCAGCTTACGCAGTCTGTTGGTGGACTTGCTGGGTGACGAGAATCGATAAACAGGGGCGGGTTGATAAAGATGTATTAAAAAATCGATTTTGAAACCGCGTTAATAATTCGGCACAGGCGGTCAAAGAATAACGTAGCTACGTTTACGGCGGAGTTGAGTTTACATTTGATCAGACTGCCGGACAATCGGCGGGGCGCAATGTCGCCAATTAAGTAAGTAGAGCAATTTTTAAGTTTTCTGGTATTTTGAATTCACGCTGGTTGGTTTCTGTCTTCGTTCAGAGTTCACGCACAAGCCGTGTTCCCGCGAGGCGCAAGCGCGGCGGGGAAGCAAACTGAAGTTTGGACTCTGAACGAAGACGAAATACCAGATAATTTAAAAATAAAAATTGCTCTACTCATTAGGAGAGCAGAAGTAAACAGATATTTTCCTTTTATGATGTTTCGCAGTTTTGGTTTCAGCCGCGTTTATGCGGTAAAGGCTTGCTGATTAACGAATTTTCAGCATAAATGCGGGACTCTAAACATTTGAATATTTACTTCCTCCCTTCGCAAATACAAAAACTATGAAAGGTTTTTCCCGGATTGTCTTATTTAAAGCGAAGGATGAAGAAAAGCCGATTAATCGAGAGTCAAATTCGTCGGATCAATTTGGAGGGTTTGGAAGAAAAAAGAGAAGAAATGTAAAGACTCCGTGAATTCAGCGAAAAGTGAGATGGAAAACGTGAGGAGAAAACTTATGAAAAACAATAATTATAAAAACGGTTTCGGATGGATTTTAGCAATTTTACTTTTCGGCGTTGGCTTTACATTGCAAGCCGTGCCGGGCGACCTCGACACGACGTTTGGCGAGATGAGCAAAGTTCGCACGGGTTTTGGTGTTGGCGAAGATTTCGGTAATGCTGTAGCAATCCAGGCGGACAACAAGATTGTGGGGGCGGGAACGGTTCAAAATGGAACTGTGGGCGAATCTGCTGTGGTTCGTTATAACGAGGACGGCGCACTTGAGCAGTCGCTGAATCCCCTCGGAACGGTTGGTGCTTTTATCAGTGCCACCGCAATTGATGGCTTCAAGATCTATATCGGTGGCAGATTTACCAGCATTCTCGGCGTGCCACGAAATAATTTCGCCCGGCTGAATTTTGACGGCACACTCGATACCACGTTCAACCCTAATGTCAATGGCGATGTTAATTCAATCGTAGTGCAGGGGGACGGCCAAATTTTAGTGGGTGGCGCTTTTACCATGATTGACGGACAAGTTCGTAACCATATCGCCCGGCTGAATTATTTTGACGGCTCACTCGATTTGGTATTCAACCCAAATGCTAACAATATTGTCCTGACAATCGCGGTGCAGGAAGACGGCCCGTTCCGAGATTTATTGTTCGGCGGCAGTTTTACTAACATCGGCGGACAGCCGCGCAACCGGATCGCCCGGCTGGATTCGTTGAGTGGAGTAGCTGGACCGTTCAATCCGAATGCCAATGGAGATGTCATTTCCATCGTGGTACAGCCGGACGGCAGGGTGCTGGCGGGCGGTAGTTTTACTAACATTGGCGGGGGGACGCGCAACCACATCGCCCGCTTTTACCAGGACGACACACTCGATTTGGGATTCAACCCGAATGCCAATGATGTTGTCGTTTCGATTGTTGTATTTAACACGTTCACGAATTTCACATTGTTGGTCGGCGGCATTTTCACTAACATCGGTGGACAGGCTCGTAACAATATTGCCCGGCTCGATTCAGCCGGAGTGGTTGATTCGTACGACCCGAATGCCAACGGGGAGGTTAGTTCAATCGCGGTACAGACGGACGGAAGAGCTTTAGTGGGCGGTAGTTTTACCAGCATCGGTGGACAGACGCGCAACCACATCGCCCGGCTGGATTCGACTGGCACGCTCGATACCACATTCAACCCGAATACCAATGACGGTGTTTATTCATTCGCACTGTTTGATAGCAAAATTTTCATCGGCGGCATATTTACCACCGTCAGCGGGCAGAATCTCAAACTTTATGCCTTCCTCAATAGAGACGGCACTCCTGACCCCCAACTGAATATGAACACGATTGGCACTTTTATCACCGCCACCGCGATTCAACCGGACGGCAAGATTATCATCGGCGGCAGATTTTCTTACATTCTTGGCGGGACAAGAAATAATATCGCCCGGCTGAATGCGAACGGCACACTCGATACCACGTTCAACCCGATTGTCAATGGCGATGTTTATTCAATCGCAGTGCAGGTGGACGGCAAAATTTTAGTGGGTGGCGCTTTTACCAACATCGCCGGGCAGCCGCGCAACCGTATTGCCCGACTCGATGGTGTAGACGGAGCTGTTGATACGTTCATTCCGAATGCTGATAACAAAGTTCATTCAATCGTCGTGCAGGCGGACGGAAAGGTAATAGTGGGCGGTAGTTTTACTAACATCGGCGGACAGCCGCGCAACCGGATCGCCCGGATTGACGGAGGAACCGGATTAGCTGATTCATTCAACCCGAATGCCAACAACGAGATTGATTCGGTCATATTGCAATCGGACGGCAAAGTACTAGTTGGCGGCTTTTTTACCAATATCGGCGGTCAGCCGCGCAATTCAATCGCCCGGCTCGATGGGACGACCGGGTTGGCTGACACCTTCAATCCGAATGCTAACGGCAGTGTCCTTTCAATCGCGGTGCAGTCGGACGGCAAGATTTTAGCGGGCGGACAATTCACCACTATCGGCGCACAGATTCGTAATCGAATCGCCCGGCTCAATGCGACCACTGGAGCAGCGGATTCGCTCAACCCGAATGCCAACGGTCTTGTCCTCTCGATCGCGGTGCAATCGGATGGCAAAGTGGTAGCAAGTGGAGGTTTCACTACCATCAACGGGCAGACACGAACCCGAATTGCCCGATTTGATGGTGTAACCGGATTGCCCGATTCGTTCAATCCAAATGCTGATAACGAAGTTGATTCAATTGCGTTGCTGGAGGACGGCAGAGTGTTTGCAGGCGGCTATTTCACTAACATTAGCGGACAATCACGCAATCTTTTCTCCCTTCTGACAAATAACATCGCCGCAAATTCAAATGTTGCTGTAACACGATCAACAGTAACGTGGACGCGCAATGGTTCTGCTCCGCAACTGACGCGGGCGACCTTCGAGATTTCGACCAATAACGGCACGACTTATACTTTGCTCGGCAACGCCACGCCGAGTTTCATCGCGCCGCAGACTTCCGCTTATACCTTGACCGGACTCAATTTGCCAAACGGACAAAATATTCGCATCCGCGCCCGCGGCTATTTCCGTAGCGGAAACTTTAACGGTTCCGAATCATTGACGGAAAAAGTGCAAAATGCTTTTTTTGCTTCGTTGAAAGCTCCATTTGATTTTGATGGCGATAGCAAGACGGATATTTCAATCTTTCGTCCCGCTGCCGGTGAATGGTGGATAAATCGCAGTTCGACCAGTCAAACTGTCGCCGCGCAGTTTGGAGTTTCATCGGATAAACTGACACCCGGCGATTTCACCGGCGATGGCAAAACTGACATTGCTTTTTGGCGACCTTCAACGGGTTTCTGGTTTATTTTGAGAAGCGAAGACGGCTCTTTTTTCTCATTTCCATTCGGCACTTCGGGCGACATTCCCGTGCCGGCTGATTACGACGGCGACGGCAAAACGGATGCGGCGGTTTTTCGTCCGTCAAATGCGACGTGGTTCATCAATAAATCTTCGGGCGGTACAATAATTCAACAATTCGGCGCGGCGACCGATAAACCTGTCGTCGCAGATTACGACGGCGACGGGAAAGCCGATATTGCGATTTATCGCCCCGCAGTCGGCGAATGGTGGATTCAGCGAAGTTCAAACAATCTAGTAGTTGCCACAACTTTTGGCAGTTCGACCGACAAACCCGTGCAAGGCGATTACACGGGCGACGGTAAAGCCGACATCACTTTTTGGCGACCTGCTTCCGG
>JANPDZ010000452.1:0-4297 GCA_031431735.1 Acidobacteriota bacterium
GGCCGTTCGCAAATCTTTGAGAAAACTTTCGCGGAATTCAACTTTCAATCCTATTTCTCCAATAGTTCAAAGACTTCCCGGCGCGAAACTTTCGGCGTTTTCTCGCCTTCTTCAATCGCCTTTGCAAGAGCAATATCTTCGCTTATTTCGCGAAATAATTTACTGAATAAATCCTTACGTTCTTCAAGTGCTTCCATTACGGCAATTTTGAAAACTTCTTTGATTTCGGCTTCATTTTCTAAAATAGTTTCCATATCGCAAATTATACTCTGAAAAAATTAAATCACAAAAAATTACTCCACATTAAAATACTTCGCCTCGGGGTGATGAATGATAATTGCCGATGTTGATTGTTCGGGATGAAGCTGGAATTCTTCCGAGAGTTCGACATCAATGCGTTCGGGTTGAAGCAGTTCAAACAATTTAGTCTGATCTTCCAAATTCGGGCAAGCCGGATAGCCGAAGCTGTAGCGCGAGCCTTGATAGCCTTGATGAAAGAGTTTTGCCAAATCTTTCGCGTCTTTATCGGCGAAATTTAATTCTTCGCGGATGCGTTTGTGCCACATTTCGGCGAGAGCTTCGGCCGATTCGACCGAAAGTCCGTGAAAAAGCAGATAATCGGTGTAATTGTCGGCGGCAAAAAGTTCGGCGGCGTGTTCGCTGGCGCGTCTTCCCATCGTTACTAAATCAAACGCGACCGTATCAATTTTGCCCGAATCTTTCGCGGCGAAATAATCTGCTAAACACAAGTTTTTACCGCCGCGCTGTTCGACCGGCTGACGCGGAAACGTGAAACGCATTCTTTCCGTGCGTTCATCCTCTTGATAGATAATTAAATCGTTTCCTTCCGACTGACACGGAAAATAGCCGTAAACGAGTTTTGCTTCGAGCAATTTATCGCGCGTCGCTTTGGCTTTGATCTCTTTGAATTTCGGATAAACCTCTGTTTCAAGCAGTTTTGCGTAATCTTCTTTCGATGTTTTCCCTTGTTTATATTGCCATTGACCTTTGAAAAGCGCAGTTTCGTTGATAAAGGCGAAAACTTTCGACAAGTCTTTAATTTCAACAACCTTTGAACCGTAAAAAGGCGCGGTCGGGATATTTTCTGCGGGCACAATATCGGACTTGGTCGTGTGCGTCGAGTCGCCAACGCTTCTCGATGAAACTCTCGCGGCTTGTTTGCCGAGTTTTGCATCTTCGCCGACTAAATCCTCGCTGTCGGATACGGTTTGAATCGCGTCACTCTTTTCGCGCCCTGCGCTCATTGCAGGCAGGCTGCCTGCGCTCCGGCCTTCGCCGTTTCCGACAATCGCGGATTTTGCCTTTTCCTTTGCGTCCTTCGTGTCCTTAGCGGTTAAAAAATCCATTGCATGAAGTCCGTCAAACGCATCACGCGCATAGAAAAGTTTGCCGTTGTAGATCGGGATCAGATCGTTGTCAACATATTTTCGATTTAGAGCCGCGCCACCCAAAATTACGGGAACATTTACGCCGCGTTCGTTCATAATTTCGAGATTATCGCGCATTACGAGCGTTGATTTGACGAGCAAGCCTGACATACCGACAGCATCGCAATGCGTTTCCGAAACGGCTTTTAAAATTTCGTCAATCGGCTGTTTAATCCCCAAATTGACGACACGATAACCGTTATTTGTCAGAATAATATCAACCAGATTCTTGCCGATGTCGTGAACATCGCCTTTGACAGTTGCCAGCACCAACACGCCTTTCGATTGTTCGCCTTCGACCTTTTCCATAAACGGTTCGAGGAATTTGACGGCGGTTTTCATCACCTCCGCCGATTGCAGCACGAACGGCAGCTGCATCTGTCCCGAACCAAACAGATCGCCGACAACCTTCATTCCGCCGAGTAGAATGTCGTTGACGATTTCGAGCGCGGGATAAGTTTCCAAAGCCTTTTTGAGATGGTCTTCGAGCTCGATCTTTTCGCCGTCAATGATGTGATGTTTGAGTTTTTCTTCGATTGACAAATTGCTTGTGTCAACCTTCATTGATTTCGCCGTTTTGCCGAGAAACATCGTCGTAAATTCGCCGAGCGGATCGTATGTGCAAATATCACCTTCAAATTTGCGCTTGTCATAAATTAACTCCAAAGCAACCTCAATTTCGTGTTCGTTAAAACGATTCAAAGGCAGAATTTTTGAAGCATTGACGATTGCCGAATTCATTCCGGCTTCGACGCATTCGTGAAGGAAGATCGAATTCAAAACGATGCGCGATGCCGGATTTAATCCGAATGATACATTGGAAACGCCCAAAATAATGTTCGCTGCGGGCAATTCCGCGTGAATTTGTTTGATTGCTTTGATGGTTTCGAGCGCGTTGGCGCGGTCTTCTTCGATACCGGTTGAGATCGGTAAAGCGAGCGGATCAAAGAAAATATCGTGCGCTTCAATGCCGAAATTTACGGCTTGTTTGAAGGCGCGGCGGGCAATTTTTACTTTATCTGCGGCGGTTCGCGCCATTCCGTCTTCGTCAATCAAACCGATCACGATTGCCGCCGCGTATTCTTTGGCGAGTTCCAAAAGACGCAGAAAACGCGGTTCGCCATCTTCGTAATTCGTCGAATTCAAGATACATTTGCCGCCCGCAAGTTTCAGACCGGCTTCCATCTTTTCCCACTCGGTCGAATCGAGCATCAGCGGAATTTTGACGTTGGTGACGAGCTTTGAAACAAGCTCGTGCATATCAGCAACGCCGTCGCGCCCGACAAAATCAACGTTGACATCCAAAATATGTGCGCCTTCGCGTTCTTGTTCTTTCGCTAACTTAATTAATCCGTCCCAATCTTCGTTGTTGAGCAAATCGCGCATCTTTTTCGAGCCTGACGCATTGACGCGCTCGCCGACAATCAAAAACGAATTGTCCTGTGTGTAAGGTTGCGAGAAATAAATCGAAGAAGCCGCCGGCGTAAATTTCACGTCGCGTTGTTTTGGCGAAACGCCTTGCATTTTCTCGACCGTCTGACGCAGATGCTCAAACGAAGTTCCGCAACAACCGCCGACGACATTCGCGCCAAAATCTTTGGCAAAATGTTCGACTTTACGCGAAAAATCTTCTGCTGTTTCGGTGTAAAATTGTTGTCCGTCTTTGACTTCGGGCATTCCCGCGTTTGGCAACACGGAAACCGGAAACGGTGAATTTTCACAGAGATATTTGACGTTTTCGCTCATTTGATCGGGACCCGTGCCGCAGTTCATCCCGATAATATCAATCGGATACGGTTCGAGCGCGGTCAGCGCGGCGGCGATTTCCGTGCCGTTGAGCATCGTCCCGAAAGTCTCGATCGTGACCTGCGCGATGACCGGCAGTTTGACACGATTTTTCTCAAAAAATGCAAAGATCGAAGCAAGCGCGGCTTTCGTCTGCAAAATATCCTGACAAGTTTCGACGATAAACAGATCAACGCCGCCGTCAAACAGCCCGCGCACTTGTTCATCGTAAGATTTTTTCAAATTTTCGTAAGAAATATGCCCGAGCGTCGGCAATTTCGTGCCCGGTCCCATCGAACCGGCGACAAAACGCGGAAAATTTACAGTCGCGTAATCATTCGCCAAACGCTTGGCAAGCTGCGCCGCTTTGAGGTTGACATCGTAAGCCTTTTCGGCAATCCCGAATTCCGTCAGGACGACTTCGCCGCCGCCGAAGCTGTTTGTTTCGATAACATCAACGCCCGCTTCGAGAAATCCGAGATGCACGGTTTCGATCGCTTCGGGTTTGGTATAAAGCAGATTCTCCGAACAATTTTCAAAGTTCGCGCCGCCCCAATCTTCAATCGTCAAATTCTGCGCTTGCAGATTGCTTCCCATCGCGCCGTCAAAAACGACGACTTTTTCTTTTAATAATTCGAGAAATTTCATAAATGTTCTTGGTTCGTGGTTAGTTGTTCGTTGCATTTGTTATAACAACGAACAATTAACTACGAACGACTAACGAAATCAAAAAAAACTCTACGCCAAACAAGCGCAGAGTTTTTTTTCTATAAAAAATTATTCAGTTTGAAACTCTTAGCTTTTTAGCGATTTTTTGCGTGGTCGCAAGTTGCCGTAACTCACCACGTTGTAAAGATAAAGTTTATAGAGTTCAAAGGTTTGAGTCAACCTGAAACATTTTCTCTTTGTAATGCCTCAGTGAAAAGTTTTAGCGACTGGAGCGCATCTATAAAGACGGCTTCGGTGTCAAGTCAAAACTAGACACATTTCTACTTTCTCGCCAATTTAGCAAGTAATTTTTAACTTGTAGTTCTTTGAAAATTAGTTCTTGGTTCATTTTCCTT
>JANPDZ010000453.1:0-7126 GCA_031431735.1 Acidobacteriota bacterium
GTGGATGAAAATCAACTCCAATGTATAATGGCATTGCGGTTTCCTCCTTTCTGTCAACAAACCAAGAACTTTTTCAAATCAATTTCTAGTTTATGCTAGTTTGGAGAAACCGTCTTTATAACATCAAGCGTCCCCGCTTGCCATGAGCGCGGAGCGCGAAAATCACGTTTGGCAATCTCGTACCATCAAATTTAACAAGGGTTTTTTCGCGTCGAAGCGACACTCATGGCAAGCGGGGACACTTGCGCTCCAGTCGCTAAAAACTATACATTGGAGCATTTGGCGTTTATTTTGCCTAATCTCAGCAGTTTGTGAACGCTTTACACAAACTTAAATAGATAATTTGAAAAACAAAGTTATAATAATGTTTCAGCTTTTCAAAAAAACAATTCGAGGTTAAAAGAATCTTCTATGAAATTACGCCAAATCGGACTATTGTTCATTCTTTTGGGAATTACAGGCGCTGCTTTTTGTCTTAGTGATTCTATCGTTTCATCGGCTAATAATGATGTGAAAATAGCGGAAGAACCAGCTTCTCAAGGAAGAAAGATCACACCGGCTGGAAGTCTGATTGTTGACGCGACGACGAATCGAACGGCTGTCGGCAGTTTGCCGGTTGATTTTGTGCGGTCGCCGGACAAAACCGGAAAGGATGGCAAAGGGCGTTATTTGCTTTCGATCAACAGCGGGTTTGGAATCCAATTCAGCGAAGATACCAACCAAGGGCAACAATCCGTTTCAGTGATTGATTTGAACGTCGAACCAACACCGAAAGTAATACAAAACGTTTATTTTCCGTCGCCGCAGAGCGCGAATTTCGGGGCACGATTTTCCGAAACTCCGGACACGGACGGGAGTTTTCGCCTTTTCGTCGCCGGTGGTTTTGAAAACAAGATCTGGATTTTCAAGTTTTCGCCCGCAAAACCAAAACCGATTACGCCCGATTCGGACGGTAAAGACACAAAAGTAAAAGCGGAATTCATAGATGTCAGCGGATTTGCCGAACGTGCTCCGTCACCTCTTTATAACAACAATGCGGCGGCTGTTTACCCATTGGGAATTGCGTTGAGTCCTGATGCAAAGACGCTGTTTTCCGCGAATAATCTCGGCGATTCGCTCGGCATCGTCAGCGATTTAAGCGAGACGCGCAAACTCACAAGGGTTTCACTTGGACGTTCCGGCTCGACGCAGTTTGTTTATCCGTATGACGTTGAAATTTTGCCTGCGAAAGACGGAAAAAATGCTTCAAAGGCTTACATTTCGCTGTGGGGTGACGGAACTATCGCGGTCGTCGATCTGCAAAACAAAAATAAAGTATCACATATAAAGGTCGAACGTCATCCGACGGCGATGATCCTTAATCGTAATAAAACACTGCTTTTTGTTGTTAATTCAAACGCCGACAGCGTTTCGGTAATTGACACGATCGGTAACAAGTTAATTGAGAATATCAATCTGAAACTCGCCGAATCCGCACCGCTCGGAGCCAGTCCCGAAGGTTTGGCTTTGAGCGACGATGAAAAAACTTTGTATGTCGCCAATGCGCACGCGAATGCGGTTGCCGTCGTTTCACTTTTTGAAAAAGAAGAGGAGAAGAGGGGTGGAGGAGTGGAGGAGAAAGAAAAAGACTCCAAGCAGAACATCTCTCCGTCTCTTCGTCTCTCCGTCTCTCCGTCTCAGTTAAAGGGTTTCATCCCGACCGGACAATATGCGTCAGCGATTGCGGTGGTTGGCGATAAACTCTTTGTTGCGAACGGTAAAGGAACGGGCGTTGAAAATTCGTCATTGATCGTCAATAATTCGGGTCGCGTACCAAACACGCCAAACGCGCTTTTTCCACCGAAAGATAATAAATTGGGCGGACAATATTCGGGTTCGATCGTTGTCGGCAATATTAGTTATATTCAGATTCCCGACGAGCGAAAATTGTTTGATTACACGCAACAAGTAATGCGCAACAACGAACTTCTCGGCGAACGAAAGACGAAGCTCTTCAACGGCGCAAATCCGATCAAGCATATCATTTACATCATTCGTGAGAATCGAACTTACGATCAGGTCTTTGGCGATTTAAAGACTTCGGGAAACGGTGAAAAAGCCGACGGCGATGGTAGTCTGGCGATCTTCGGAGCGGGCGAAACTGCTAAATCACCGAACGGAAAGGAACAAAACATCACGCCGAATGCGCGAGGACTGGCTCTGCGTTTCGGATTATTAGATAGATTTTTTGTCAATTCCGAAGCCTCGCCCGACGGTCATAATTGGTCAACCGCCGCATTTTCAAACGATTATGTTGATAAAGCTTTCCGCTGGGATTATTCCGGACGCGGGAGAACATACGATTACGAAGGTTTTAACCGACTGCCGTCTTTTACGCCGTCGCAATGGTTGCCGCCGGTTTTTGATTTGCCGGTCACAGAAAAAGAAGTTGCCGCATATATTCAGAAATTCGTGCCGTATAAACAGGGAAATCGGGACATTGCTGAACCCGAAACGCTTTATCTATGGGATGCGGCACAGCGTAAAGGTCTGAGCTATCGCAATTACGGCGAATATCTGGGCACGATCTCGGAAGATGATGTCAAAGAGATCAATACCAGAAAGGGCAAGACTTATCCCGATGTTTCCAAGACTTTAACGGCGTTTCCGACAAAAAGGTCTTTGGAAAATAATTTTAACCCGACGTTTCGTAATTACGATATGTACACGCCCGACATTATGACGACGGATTCTTACAAGCATTTTCAGCTTGCCGATTGTCAATGCCGTCCCGAAATCACGGACGATAATCCAAACGAACTTTATCGCGGAAATTCGCGTTTCGGCGAATGGCAGAAAGAATTCAAAAGCTATGTTGCTGATTTGAAAGCCGGAAAACCCGATTCGCTGCCGAATCTTTCAATTCTGCATCTTTCGAGCGATCATACCAACGGTTATCGCCCAAAAACGCCGACACCGCAATTTTATGTGGCTGAAAATGATTTCGCGATCGGACGCATTGTCGAAGAAGTTTCGAATAGTCCCTATTGGAAGGACACCGCGATCTTTATTGTCGAAGACGACGCGCAGGACGGACCCGATCACGTTGACGCGCATCGTTCTCCCGCATTGGTGATCAGTGCTTATAATCGCAAAGGAGTTCTGATACACGATTTTCACAATACGGTCAGCCTGATCCGCACAATGGAAATCTTGCTCGGCATCGAGCCGATGAATCTGCTCGACGCGACCGCAACGCCGATTGATATTTTCAGTGATGAACCAGACTTTACGCCTTATCAAGCGGAGATGCCGAATGTTGAACTCGATAATCTGTTTCCGCCCGCCAAAACTACTGCCGAAATGCGCGAAATGATGCGCTTAACTGAAGAACAGGATTTTGCCCATGCAGATATGGCAAATCCCGAAGTATTGAACAAAATCCTATGGTTTTCGGTTCGCGGCAATAAAGCTAAAATGCCGGATTTGGCGCGTCTGCCAGCTTTTGATTTGATGACTGCCGGTCTTTACAAAGAAGAAGACGAGGAAGTAACTGAAGAAATTGTTGAAAAAATGGAACAACGCAAACAAATGACTTTAAAGCTCGCCAGCGAAACCAGAAGTTTTTCAAAACCGGTATCCAAGTAGGATTTTGCTCAATTTTCACCGTACTAAATAGAGCAATTTTTAAGTTATCGGGTATTTTGTCAAATGTTTGTAGTTCCGCCTTGAGGCGGTCTGAGAGTGTCATAAACTCAAGTTTTGTAAATAATTAAATATCTCAATACTCAAACTAAAACCGCCTGAAGGCGGAACTACAAACGATAGAAACCTTAAAAATTGCTCTACTTACCAGATCTCGTCGTGCCAAAATTTTTTACGAAACTTACTTTCATTCCAAAAGCCTTTGAAGATCTCGATCTTCGGAGGCTTTTGATTTTCTAATAGGATGCTCACGGCATCATATCGATAATTTGTATTTTGCAAACCGAAAATTTTACGGTAAATACGGGCTGTTCTAGTGATCTGACGTTGTTTGCGCAGATCAATTGCGGCGAGCGGTGAAGCGAATTCGTCCGATGAACGGGTTTTGACTTCAATAAAACATAGAGTATTTTCATCTAAACCAATCAAATCGATTTCGCCGGTGACAGCAACGCCGCGACGATTTCTGCCGATCGGAACTTTGAAATTGGAACAAACAAGCTTAAACCCGCGTCTAACCAAAAACTGCGCGGCAAAATCTTCGCCGATTTTTCCGACGCGGCTTGTATTTTGTTCGGCGTTAAACGTATCTTGAAGTTGGAGGAAATCAAATTCTGACATCTTGCTTTAAAATAGATTTTATATTTTCCTGAAAATAAAAGCGAAATTAGAGAATGATTTTTTACCGGAAAGTTTCCGAAAAGTGTTGATAAATATATGAAAAAGGTTCTGAAAATTGTTGCAATTGCTTTGGTTGTCGCCTTTATCGTCATACAGTTTATTCGTCCCGATCTGACAAATCCGCCGATCGATCAAGCCGAAACTTTAGAAGCGAATTTGCAGGTGCCTGAAAATGTGCAGGCGATTCTGAGCCGTTCTTGCAAAGATTGTCATTCCAATGAAACAAAATATCCGTTTTATTCAAAAATTCAACCGTCAACCTGGTTTATGAAAGATCATATTGATGAAGGACGCGCCGAGATGAATTTTTCCGTTTGGAAAAACCTGCCGACGACACGTCAAAAACGCAAATTAACCGAAATCTGCGAACAAATACAATCAAAGACAATGCCTCTGCCATCGTATTTATGGTTACATTGGGACGCAAAAATGTCCGAAGCAGACATCAAAACTTTGTGTGATTGGACAGAAACGGAAAAAGCAAAGATCGTCGAAACAAAATAAAAAATACCAACGTGAAATCTGTTTGCGCCATCAAAGAGCGCAATACTCTCCGAATATCCAAATTTTAGAAGTGAAAATTTAATAGTTATGACTTGGAAATCAAAATTTTCAAGAACCGTATTTTTTGCGGCTCTGTGTGTTTTCTTTTTTTCGACCATTTCGGCACAAAAAATAACGATCAAAAAAAGCGGAACGGGCAGAGTTTCGTCAAACAAAGAAAGTAAGGATTATCGCGGAAATCTTTCGGATGATGAAAATGAAATCTACAATTTAATCAATAATGAAAGACGTAAAAAAGGTTTTAGCGAACTCGATTGGGACGAAAATTTAACAAAATTAGCTCGTTCGTATTCAAGAAAAATGGCAAAGGAATCATTTTTCAGCCATTACGACCGAGAGGGAAATTCGGTCGTCGAACGCGCTGAGGATTCAAACATTAAGGGCTGGAGCAAAATCGGCGACAATCTTTTTTATTGCGAAGGTTACGACGATTTTGACGTGTTGGCCGTGCGCGGCTGGATGAATTCGCCCGAACATCGCCGAAATATTCTCGACCGCCAATTTACAACAACCGGAATCGGAATCGCCCAATCACGCGACGGACGAATTTACATCACACAAGTTTTTATCAAAAAGGTAAAAAGGTAAAAAGGTAAAAAGGTAAAAAGGTAAAAAGGTAAAAAGTTGGTCGGATAATTTTGAACAAACTTTTTACCTTTTTACCTTTTTACCCTTTTTACCTTTTACCCTTTTACCCTTTTTACCTTTTTACCTTTAAATCTTTGTTAAATTACAAACCCTAAAGCGATGCTTTTCGTTTATAATGTCGAACAAGGAGAAACTTTTATATGGAAATTCTGTTTGATAATCCGCTGGCAACAATGAGTGGACCATATTTTTTGGTTCTTTTCGGTTTTGTCATTTTCTTTACAATCATTATTTTGGCACTCGTCAAATCGCAATTCGATAAAACTAATAAGCTTGGCGTTCCGTCAATCCCGTCAGAAATTGACCCATATGAGATCGCCTTTTTACGCGGCGGCACAAACGAAGTGGCGCGGTCGGTGATTTTCAGCCTTTTGCAAAAAGGTTTTATCGAAATTGATAATTCGGGACCGACAACGGTCGTCAAAAAAACGCAAAATCAACCTAACACGAGAGGTTTGAACCAAATCGAGATGATGACCTTCGGATGGCTCGGCGTTTCACGCGAACCGAAAGAGTTTTTCGGGAAAAGCGGTTTGGTCGAACAGCTCGAAGTATATGGAAGAACGTATCAGGGACGGCTCGAACAACAACAATTATTGATCGACGAGCAAATGCAAAATGGGTTTTCGCGGACAAAATGGACGGCATTTCTGATAATCTTCGGGTTAGGCGCGTATAAAACGACCGCCGCGATAATGCACAGCCGGTACGACATTATATTGTTGATAATTTTTACGGTTGTCGGTTTGCTGATTGCCAAAGCCGTTTCAAAACTTCCGCGTCTAACTAAGCTCGGCAAAACTTACCTGGAAAGACTGCAAACGGCATTCGACAACTTAAAACACACATCGCAAGCGGCTTATATTCCGTCAAATCAGGCGAGAACTGCGCCGCAAACAACCTTTACCGGAGTTGATCCGCTGCTTTTATCGGTCGGTATTTTTGGCGCGGGAATCTTGGCGGGAACGGTTTTCGACAGTTATAATCAGGCATTTCATAGAGCGCAGGCAAGTTCATTAACGAGCGGAAGTTCGTGCAGTTCGGGATGCGGAAGCTGTTCAACCGGCGGCGGAAGCAGTTGCAGTTCAGGCGACAGCGGCGGCGGAAGCTCGTGCGGCGGCGGTTGCGGCGGCGGTGGGGACTAATAAGGTTTTTAAACGCAAAGACGCAAAGATTTTTTGGGTTTAAGTAGAGCAATTTTTAAATTTTCTTGGGTTTTTGTCTTAATCTAGCGGTTTTCTGTCTTCGTTCAGAGTCCAAACGCGGAACGCACTTTGCATTCCCGCCGCGCTTGCGCCTCGCGGGAACACGCTGAAGCGTGGACTCTGAACGAAGACAGAAAACCCAGATATTTTAAAAATTGCACTATTAAGTCAAAATAAATAAAATAAAAAGAACTTTGCACCTTAGCGTCTTTGCGCCTTTGCGTTAAATTAAAAAAATACGTCTTTGCGTTAAAATGAAAGCATAAATGAACGAATCCGAAATACAAGATTTTTGGCAAAACCACCCGTGCGGCGAAGATTTTGTCGGCGGCGCGGAAACTTTC
>JANPDZ010000454.1:0-8782 GCA_031431735.1 Acidobacteriota bacterium
GCTAACGGCGGAACGATTCGCTATTGATTCAGTGCCAGTTTGATAATCTCGTCGTATCGGAAATTTGTATTTTCATTAAAATTGCTCTACCTATCTCTTTTCCAGAGTAATCATAAATACATCATTTTCGCGGACATTCAGATCTTTGGTAAAGAACAGTTTCTTGTCAACGCGAATCTGCGAAGTTTCGATCGTTTGCCCGTTGTTTTTATCGTTTAATTCTTTGACTTGTTCGCGTTTCAGATCGCGCGGCGAACCCATTTTGAGATAGCTTGTATAAACATCATTGACCTGATAGCCGATTCTGAAAACCTTCATCTGATAATTTCCGGCGGGAATATCGGCGATCTTTATCTGAACCTTGCCGAAATCTTTGGCCGGCAAATCTTTTTTGTAGAAAACCTGATTGCTTTCCGTGGTGATCGGCGGCGTGAAATTCCAGAACAATATCTGCACACCGTTTTTTGTTCGCGTCGTCCAACTATCGGTATCATTTGATGTTAATTCCTCATCGCCCAAGCGATGTAGAAACTGATAAGCGTAGAACGATGGTTTGCGCAAACCCTGAAAATTTATCATTCCGAAACCGCCGTGAAAGGCGGACGGAACCGTGCCGTTTTCCTCGAAAATATCGGTAAATGTCCAATACGACATCGAATCGGCAAACCCTTCGGAGCCTTTTAGTTTTGAGAGAATATACGGCGCGGAAATATACGAATCGTGAACCGGATCGCGCGGCGAATACGACGCGCTCCATTCTGTATAATGAAGCGGCAGATCCGGCATTGCCGACGCTTTTATTTGTTTGCTGACATCGCGGACACCGCCGATGATCGCGCTTTGGTTGGTGTCAAGAAAGAGTTTCTGATTGCCGTCCTCATCAAATCCGACACCGTTGACACCGTAGTCGTGCGTCGTGATGAAATCGAGCGGAACCTTGTTTTGCTTGGCAAAGTTGATCGTTTCGGTGATCCAGGCGCGTCCTGCCGTCGCCGGGCCGCCGACGCGATACTGCGGCGAAACACTTTTCACGGCTTTGGCTGTCACGTCGTAAAGTTTGAAATATTCCGCCTGCGTTCCGGACCAGAAAAAATCGAGATTAGGTTCGTTCCAGACTTCAAAATACCATTGTTTGACTTCCGTTTCACCGTATCTTTCAGTCCAATGTCTGACTAATTCCTGAATGAGCTTCTGCCATTTATCGTGATCTTTCGGCGGCGAAATATTTCCCTTCCACCAAAAAATCGTTTTATCGTTGGTTTTCAGCTTATCGGGCATAAAGCCGAGTTCGACAAACGGCTTCATTCCGGTATTCAGGATCGAATCGTAAAGCGCGTCAATATACTGAAAATTGTAAACGGCATTGCCGCGTTTATCTTCGCTGTACACGCCCATTTCATCGTGCAGAAGACCGTGAAAACGAACATATTTAAAACCGCATTCACGATGAACCGTTGCCAGATCCCGCATCCAATCGGCGCGTAAGCCTTCCGCCGCACGTCCGGCTCCGACAACTTCGCTGTAAAATTTGTTGTTTGCGCCTTTGACCTGCAAGTAACTCGCCGAAATCGTCCGCGTCGGTGCGTTTTGGGCAAAACTTGAGATCGCGCCGAAAATCAAGAAGATTAAAATCGAAGCACATTTTGTAATTGTCGAAAGTTTCACTTTACGCATTTGTTTAAGGCAATTTCACGATGAAGTTATCAATATAAAAAGATGTCGCCGCGCCTGCCGCTTCGACATAAATCAAAAGATTATTGTCGTTTGTCGTAACTTTATATTCACCTGACAATGTCACCCATTCGCCGTCGGTGACTTTCGCGGCCGTCGTGATCGGCGTGTATGTCGCCGCACCTTTTGGCGGTGTTTGCTGCATCGTGATTTTCAGCGAATCGCCGGGCTGACCTTTGACCAATTTTACCGAAACTGAGATCAGATAGGTTCGTCCCTTAAAAAACAACGGCGAAATATCGAGCGCGAGTCCGTGCCAGTCCGCCGTTCGACCCGTTACTTTCAAACTTTGCGAACCTGACGCGTTTGAACTGAACATCTGAACGCCTTCGCCGCGAACGACCCAATTCTGCGCAGTCATATCTTCAAAATCGTTTTGCACGATCGTGCCTTTCTGCGGCGGAGTTTCGTCTCCGGCTAATTCGATTTTGAAATCATCAATGTAATATGAAGTATTTGCGCGTCCGGCTTCAACGTAAAGCAGCAAGTATAAATCGCCGCCCGAAGGCTTAAATTTACCGGAAATGGTCGTCCATTCGTTCGGATTGGCATTGGCGATCCCGACTCCGTTAAACTGATTATCGCCGCGTTGCATCGTCATCTTGATCTCGTCAGCCGGTTCGCCTTTGGCGAGTTTGACCGAAAGGGTGAATTTATAAGTTGTTCCCGCCGAAAGCAGTTTGGTGATATTCAATTGCGCACCCTGCCAAAATGCCGAACGACCCGAAATTTTCAAACTCTTTGTCCCGCTTGCCGCCTGCTCCTTGTCGCTTTTGATCAAAACCCTTTCGCCGCGGGTTTCCCATTTCTCGATCCCTTTCTCAAAACTGTTCTCTAAAACAACTTCCGACTGAGCAAAGGCCGAAATAACAAATCCGACAAGCACAAACAAAATTAAACAAACTGACGAACTTAATCTTTTCCCAACACTGATCAACATTTCTTTTTCTCCGAATTAAATTAAATTGTATCTGATTAGGCTTTTGGCTTTTGGCCTTTGGTTTTTGGTTCTATTCGATACAAATCCGTTGATTTTTAATCAAGACTCCCCCAGTTAAGCGGGCGTGGTGAGAAATTCAATACCAATCGGCAATTTCTTTCAAAAAACCAAAAACCAAAGACCAAAGACCTAAACAATTACCCCAAAACAAAATAATCATCAAGAAATTTGCCAAATGAAAAACGACTGAATAATTATTTGTTCTAGGAATATTTATATTTATTTTCAAGACTTTTGTAAAGTTATAAGCAGGTCAGCATATATTTTGTAATATAATGAAAATGCGGAAACACGCTACGCTCGTAAGTGTGCCTTTTCGCCCTTACTTCGTGTGGGCTTCTGCATTATATCAGATTACTTTTGCTTATCTGCTTACAACAAAGTCTTTCAACGATACAGGGTTTATTCAAAGTCGGAATTTGCGAAGAATAATCTATCAACTATCATCTCTCAACTATTATCTATTCCGAATCGTGCTCTGCTCTGACCTTCGGAATAGATGAAAGATGAGGAGTTGATAGATTCAGCAGATCCAAATTTGGATTGATTTATAATCCGAAATCTAAAATCCGCGCATCCAAAATCCGGATTTACTTATCCTTATCGGTTTGCGCATCGTCTGATGTTCCGATCTTGCCGGTCAAAAGTTCTTTCATAACTTCCGCGCCCGGAATGAGTTTTTCCCACAGTTGCGGCGCAGATGTTGCCATTTCGAGCATCGTGCGAAAACGATTATCGAATTCTTCTTTGGTCTTTAAGTAAGCGTTAAAGCTCGCCGAAAGATGATTTTTGAAAAAATCCTGGACCGAATCTTCGCGCGAGCGTAAAAGCTGAAAAAGAAATTCGGTCGGCAGAACGGTCTTGTTATTCTTTTCTTCCTCTAAAATAACCTGAATCAAAACAGCTTTCGTGACATCTTCCTTGTTAGTTGAATCAATCACCTGCACATCTGCGCCGTCGCGGACGATTTTGGCTAAATCCTGATAATTGATATACGAACGTGTCTCAGTGTTGTAAAGACGCCGGTTTCCGTAGCGTTTGATGATGAGTTTATCCGAATCTTCTTCCGTTTTTTTCTTTTTCGCCATAGCGAGAGAATTTTAGCACAAACGCGTTGCGGAATTCTATTTTATGTATTCTTTCGTTGAAATCATTGAAGTAAAACAAATTTCGCAAATGCTAATGAAATATATTCTTCAGAATAACTGATAGTTCGAGCCTTAGCTATCAGCTATTAGCTATTAGCTATCAGCTATTCCGAAAGTTCATCTCTTCTATATTATTTCTCTAAAATATACGAATTGAATGTTATTTGAAATTATTTTCCACATTGCGAAACTTTTATTTAGTGTAATATTTATACTTAGCTTCATTATTAAAATTTTATTTCGCAAATGCGAAATTTTCGCTTGACAAAGCTTTGAGGATTGTTTACTATTCAAATTGTCAGTTGCCAAAAAGACGGCTGAACAAAAATTTTATAACGGAATTAAAGCAGGAGAATATTAAAATGACAAAAAAAATGATTGATAATGAAGCGATTGGTACGGCGATGGAATTAACACAGAAAACAGCGACTGTTACCTTGAAAACTGCGGTTCAAGCCGTTGAAGCAACCGAAGGCTATGTTCAAGGAATATATAAAGCAGGTTACGATGCGAATTATGACGCGTTGAAAGTTGCCAAAAACTATTGGGACGCAACCACAGAGCTCCGCAAAGACTGGATCAAACTTTTTGCTTCGACCGGTGAAGCATTCATCAATTCAGCCGCGAAAATGGAACTTCCCCTCCAGAAAGAAGTTACCGATATGGGCAAAAGCGTTCTCACGAATGTCGAAAAGATGATTGGAAATGTGACGGGTCAAGCGAAAACCGCGACCAAGTAAAAAAACTTCCCTCCTCAGAAAGTCTGCGGTTGTCAGAAGCCGCAGACTTTTTTATATTTATTGCACCGAAAATTAATTTTTTGAGGAAATCCGAAAATGGCAGAAACAAAAAAAACAACAACACCGAAAGCTGAAACCAAAGCCGAAACGACTGCGAAAACCGAAGAAGTAAAACCGAGAGCGGCAGCGAAACCGAAAACTGCACCGAAAGCATCTGTGAAACCGAAATCCGCAGTGAAACCGAAATCCGCGCCGAAAGCAGAATCGTCTTATGAACCGAAAGCGCAAGCAGCGTCGGCCGCAAGTGCCGCGCAAGTGCCGGCCGATTGGGCGAAAATGATCGTCAATCAATTGATCGAAGCGCAAAGAATGTGGCTTGAGATGACGACGCAGCAAACCGCGCTCGTCTTTAAAACCGTTTCGGAAGTAATGGGAATGTCAGAAAATGCGCCGAGCGAAGCACTCGCAACCTGGGCAAAAACCGGCGTTGAAAGTTTTATCGAAGCGCAAAAACACTGGTCGGAAATTGCGATGCAGCAGAGTGCGCAATTGATGCAGACGGTTCAATCGGGCGCGAATTTCGGCGGTCTCGACGCGCTCGGCGCGGCGCAGGGCGCAGCCGGAAAAGGTCTCGAAATTCTCGTCAATATGCGCACGGCGTGGCTCGATTTTGCCGAGCAACAAAATACGCAGATGGTCAACGCATTGAAGCAAAATCTGAAATTGGACGATTCTTCACCCGTCGCCGCACTTGCCGATTTTGCGCAAGCCACGATGACGAGTTACGTCGAAATTCAAAAACGCTGGCTCGATATGGCAACGCAAATTCCGCTTTTCGGCGGCGGGACAAAAGATAAGAAATAATTTTCAACCGCGAAACACGCTAAATACGCTAAATTTTGGTATTCTTTTTTTAGCATATTTCGCGCATTTCGCGGTTAAATCAATAAAAATGGCAAAACAAGCAGCGACAAAACGAAAATACCCTTGGACGACGAAAATTAACGGAACGCAAGTTAAATTGCGTTTGATGACCGCGGACGATAAAGACGCGGTTTTGGCGTTTGCGCTTTCTCTGCCCGAAGACGATCTGCTTTTTCTGTCGTTCGACATCACGCAGGAATCGTTTGTCGAGCATTGGATAAAACGCCTCGAATCGGGAACGTGGCACACGATTCTGGTCGAAGCCGACGGCAAACTTGTCGGACACGGCAGTCTGATCAGAACGGAACAGATCTGGTCGCGGCATCTCGGCGAGATAATCCTGCTGCTTTCGCCCGAAGTGCGCGGCAAGGGTTTGGGGAACATCCTGGCGGGCGAGATTTTCGGGAAAGCCGAAGAATGGGGACTGCAAAAGATTGTCGCCCGAATGGCGGCGGAACAAAAAGGCGCGATTCAGGTTTTTGAACGGCTCGGTTTTACCGCCGAAGCATTGCTCGCCGATTACGTCATTGACCGCAACAACCGGACGCACGATTTAATTGCAATGTCGTATGATCTGACCGGATTGACGGAAGAATAATTCGATTTCGGATTTGGGATTGCGGATTTGGGATTTATTATTTCAATCCGAAATCCAAAATCCAAAATCCAAAATCAATATGAGTGAACCAACCCTAAATCGCCGTCTTTCATCGCTTGATTCGGCATTTCTTTATCTTGAGAGAAAAGAATGTCCGATGCACATTGGCTCGACGAGCATTTTTGAAGGCAAGCTCACGCACCGCGATTTGGTCAAACATATCGCTGACCGTTTGCATCTGATTCCGCGCTACTTGCAAAAGGTTGTTCCCGACCCGTTTAATATCGCGCATCCGACGTGGGAAACCTGTGAAGATTTCGACATCAAAAAACATATTTTCAAAGTCAAACAAAAAAAGGCTTTCACCCAAAAAGATTTGATCAAAACAGCGGGCGAACTTCTGACAGAAGTAATGGACCGGCGGAAACCGCTCTGGGAACTTCATCTCGTCGAAAATGTCGAAGGCAATCGTTCGGCGATGATTTCAAAGGTTCATCATTGTATGGTTGACGGCATTTCGGGCGTTGATCTGATGAAGATTCTGTTTGACATCACGCCTGAAGCAACGCCGCCGCCAAAACCCAAAATAACGAAAGAAGAAACGCCGAAAAAAGATGTCGCGCAGATGTTTTTCGATTCGTTTTTCGGCGCGTTGCAGGAAACATCGGCGCGGCTGATGGAAATGCAGGGCGGTCTTATGTATATGGTTTCAAACCTGACGAATTCGCAAAATCTCGAAGCAATGCCCAGTTTGAGCGAAGTTCTTCCGGCAGTTTCGACGCCGCCGCCGATTCTGCCTTTTAATGGTCCGTGTTCGGGAACGCGCCGTCTCGCGTGGAGTGAATTTTCGTTTGCCGAAGCGCGAATTATCCGCAACGTCTTAGGCGGCACGGTCAACGATGTCGTGCTGACGCTACTCAGCGAATCGGTCGCGCGATACGTTAAATTTCACGGGCAATCTACGAAAGACAAGATCGTCCGGTTTATGGTTCCCGTCAGTCTGCGTCAAAAGGAACAGCGCGGCGCGCTTGGCAATATGATTTCGATCCTGCCGGTCGAAATTCCGCTCGACATAAAAGATTTACCGACGCGCTTCAAACACGTCCATCAAAAAACAAACTTAATGAAAACAGCTCGTTTGGCGGAAGGTCTGCTGACCATCGGCGCGCTTTATACGATGATGCCCGCGCCTCTGCAATCAATGATCGGTGCGCTCGCCGAATTGCCGTTTCCGCCATTTAATATGGTTGCAACGAATGTTCCGGGGCCGCAAGTGCCGATCTATCTCGCGGGTAAAAAGGTGCTCGCCCAATATCCGTATGTCCCGATCGGCTACCGTTTGGGCTTGGGTTGTGCGATTTTGAGTTATAATCAAACTCTGCACTTCGGTTTGTCATCTGATGCACAGGCGATGAGCGATGTCGAAAAATTCAAAGAGATTTTAGATGAAGTTTTCGCCGATTTGAAAGCGGTGGTCGAAAAACTCGAAAGCCAAACGGCAAGCGCAGTTGGATAAGAGTATTTAAACGCAGAGGACGCAGAGGACGCAGAGGGTTATTTTGCAAAGTTTTAGAAATCCATTTTTTATCTGTATCATCCACAAAAATCTGCTGCGAATTTTTCTTAAAAACTCCGCGTCCTCTGCGCTCTCTGCGTTTAAATAAATTTATGGACATTTTAGAAAGCGAATTAGAAGTAATCACAGGTTTTGACAAGGAAACGCGCGAACACGCGCTTCCGATCTGGTTTGAATCTCTGGTCGGCGTTGATTGGACTCTGCTTCATATTTCGCCGGTTTATTTCGGGTTTGGCGTCCCGAAAGGCGACGGTTCGGCCGTTATTGTCGTGCCCGGTTTTCTTGGTTCGGATTTTTATCTTTACGAGCTTTATTTGTGGCTCGCGCGCATCGGCTACAAACCTTATCTTTCGGGCATCGGCTGGAATGCCGATTGTTTGAATACTTTATCCGAAAAGCTCATCGCGACGATCAAACGGGCACACGACGAAACGGGCAAAAAAGTTCATCTCGTCGGACATAGTTTGGGCGGCGTGCTGTCGCGTTCGGCGGCAACGCAGTATCCTGATCTGGTTGAATCCGTAATTACGCTCGGCTCACCGTTTCGCGGCGTTCGTTCGCATCCGAAAGTCATTGAAATGTCCGAAAGAATCCGTAACCGAATCTTTGCAAAAACCGACAAAACCGAATATCCGAAATGCTACACCGGGCATTGCCATTGCGCGGCGGTCACGGCTCTGCATAATTATCTGCCGAAAAAGGTTCGTCAATCTGCTATTTTCACAAAATCCGACGGCATTGTTGACTGGAAAAACTGCCGCTCGCGCGCGGAAGAAAACAATTTTGAAGTGACCGGCACGCACATCGGTCTGGTTTATAATTTTCAGGTTTATAAACTGATCGCTTCACGGCTTTCAAAAAATTGATTGTGTCCTAAAATTTGTTCTCGAAAACGCCGCCTTTTGAATGTAGTGTGTCAGTAATAAGTTTTAGCGACTGGAGCGCATCTATAAAGACGGCTTCGGTGTCAAGTCAAAACTAGACACATTTCTACTTTCTCGCCAATTTAGCAAGTAATTTTTAACTTGTAGTTCTTTGAAAATTAGTTCTTGGTTCATTTTCCTT
>JANPDZ010000455.1:0-6373 GCA_031431735.1 Acidobacteriota bacterium
AAGGAAAATGAACCAAGAACTAATTTTCAAAGAACTACAAGTTAAAAATTACTTGCTAAATTGGCGAGAAAGTAGAAATGTGTCTAGTTTTGACTTGACACCGAAGCCGTCTTTATAGATGCGCTCCAGTCAAAGACCTAAACAATTACAAGAAATTACAGATTGGCGATGAACTTCTCACCTTTTTGGCTTTTTTTCCGCGCATCTTGATTGAAAATCAACGGATGTAACTTGAATAAAACCAAAAACCAAGGACCTCATCAAATACTAAAATATTCAAAACGCTTTTATCATCCTGTCTTTGTTATTTCGTGTAAAGCAAGTTATATTCAACTTTCGACCATAAATATTGGTTGAAAATCAAGACAATGACAGACGGCGACAGTAGCAGTAGAAATGATATTTCCGCGAGTTTTATCAAAGAAATTTGTGCAAAAACTTGTGCGCTTGCGGGCGCGTGTTGGTCGTCGTTTGTCTGAATACCGTCTTTTTGCTTATCTTGCAGTTTTAGGACCCGGAATTATCGCCGCCAATGCCGGCAACGATGCCAGCGGAATCGCCACCTATTCAACAGTCGGTGCAGGTTACGGTTACACGCTGCTTTGGGTGTTTCTGCCGATGATGATCTCGCTCATCTTCGTGCAGGAAATGTGTGTCCGAATGGGCGTTGTGACCGGGCAGGGTTTGGCTGATCTGATCCGTGAACAATTTGGCGTGCGGTGGACTGCGCTGGTTATGCTTGCGCTTTTGATCGCCAACACGGGCGTGATTATTTCCGAATTTGTCGGCATCGCGCAGGCTTCCGAACTTTTTGGCATTCCGCGTTATTTTACCGTTCCATTAACCGCCGGTTTGATTTGGTGGCTCGTCGTGAAAGGCACGCAGAAACGTATCGAAAGAGTCTTTTTGGCGATGTCGCTCGTCTTTTTCGGCTATGTGATTTCGGCTTTTTTGGCTAAACCTGATTGGACGGATGTCGGCACAGAATTGTTTGAACCGAGTTTTCATTTTGACTACGCTTATCTTTTTACCATCATGGCACTGATCGGCACGACGATCACCCCGTTTATGCAGGTTTATGTACAATCATCGGTCGTTGAAAAAGGAATGGACGAAGAAGATTTGCCGATCGTTCGCGCCGATGTGATCGTCGGAACAATTTTCGCTTGTCTGATTGCCGCATTTATCGTTATTTCGACCGCCGCAACCCTCAATAAACAAGGTATTACCGAACTCGATTCAGCCGCGACTGCCGCTGAATCGCTCGTACCGGTCGCCGGAGTTTATGCCAAATATCTTTTCGGAATCGGACTTTTCGGCGCGGCGATGCTGGCGATGGGAGTTTTGCCGCTTGCCACCGCTTATTCAGTCAGTGAAGCCCTCGGATTTGAAAAAGGCTTGTCGCGAACTTTTCGTGAAGCACCGATCTTTATCGGAATTTTCTCGGCGTTGATCGCCATCGGCGGTCTGGTTGCGCTGATTCCGGGAATTCCGCAAATTAAACTCCTGCTCGTAACTCAATCAATCAACGGCATTTTGCTTCCTTTCATACTCGTCACAATCGTTTTGCTTTCGTCAAACTCCGAAATTATGGGCAAATATGCGAATGGTTTGTTTTTCAAGATTTTTGCGTGGCTGATCACGATAATTGTGTCAATTCTCTCGCTGATGTTGATTGGAAAAACGATTATTGATATGTTTTAAGCCTATAACGATTATGTTCACATCAGAATTGCGAAAACGAACCGTATTTTTTCTCTTGGCGACTTCTATTATCACACTCGTTTTGATCATCATTCCGAGCGAAATTACGATTCAGCATTATTTGATGAATTATTTCGGGCTGGCTGTCACGTCAGAAGGAAAAATTACAAATATTGACGGTTCGATGACTTCACAGGTCAGCGAAACCATTATCAACCTGATTATCAATCTTCTCCACATTATTAAAATTATATTGGGGATGACGATCGTCATCATCTTTGTCCGCTTTGTTAATTTTTTGATCTTCCAATTCGCTCTCCGCAATTCGACGCAAACCGAGATTACCTCGCTCATCAAGACAATTCTTTCGATCGTACTTTGTATCGTTGCATTTTTTATTATTTTTCAATCGCAATATCCGAATGTGCAGCTCGCGCCGCTCTTTACGGGTTCGACCATTTTGGGAATCGTTGTCGGTTTGGCGTTGCAGGATACGCTTGGAAATCTTTTTGCGGGGATTGCCCTGCAAGCCGACCAGCCTTTTCAGGTTGGCGATGTCATTAATTTGCACAGCAATACCTGGACGGGCGTGGTCGAAAGCGTTTCCTGGCGCGGTGTCAAGATCCGCACGTTTCAGAATAAGATCGTTGTCATCAGCAATGCGAGTCTCGGCAAAGAATTTATCGAGGTTGCGCCACGTGAGAATCTTAATGCCCGGCTTATTTTCTTTAACACGATTTATTCGGCTTCGCCTGCTAAAACTACTCACTTAATTCGCGAAGTTGTCCGGCAGGTTGAAAATGTTTCGCCGAAGATTCGCCCGATCGTGCGAATCCGAAACTTAGGCGACAGCGGAATTGACTGGGAAATTAAATACTGGCTCGAAGATTACGCGAAATATAACGACACGGACGCGCTGATTCGCCAGCGCATTTGGTATGCTTTTCAGCGTGAAAATATTCATTTCGCATTTCCGACCCGTACCCTTTACATTGAAAAACAACCGCTTGCGCCTGATTTTACTGAAGCGGTCAACGAGATTTTCGAGCGTTTGAACGAAGTTTCGCTGTTTGCGCCGTTGACTGACGAAGAAACCCAACAAATTGCCGAAACGGTTGAAGCAAAGATATTTTCAAACGGCGAAAAGATCGTGCGGCGCGGACAGGACGGCAAATCAATGTTCATCATTCATCGCGGTTCGGTCAAAGTCCAGATCAACGAAGGCGGCGTGATCAAAGTCTTACTAAACCTGAGTGAAGGCGATTTTTTCGGTGAAATGGGGCTTTTTACTGGCGAACCGCGCACCGCAACCGTTGTCGCCAATGAAGAAACCGAGGTACTGGAAATTAAACATACTTGTCTGAAACCGATTCTTGAGGAAAACCCCGATCTGGTTGAAAGATTCAGCGAAATCATCGAAGAACGCCGCGCCAAATTAACCGAAGTCAACGCCCAACACGAGACCGACCCGCAAACCGGCAAATCGGGTATGTTCGATTCGATCCGCAAGTTTTTCGGACTGCGCAATTAGTTTCTGGTTTCTGGTTTCTGGTTTCTGGGACTTATTTCTTATAAGCAACCAAACAATATTAGATATAACCAATTTGTTTTTGTCCTTCTGGTTAACCAGAAACCAGAAACCAGAAACTAACAAAGAATCTGCGCAGCGAGAAGTGGAATCATTATTTCGTGATGCCCGGTGATAGAAAATCCGCGACCCGCGCCGTTTGCGGTCGGACGGCGCACGACATTTGTCAGCGGGCGATAATGCTGCAGGAAATCAAAATTTGCGGTCGTCAGATCCGCCAATTCAAAACCCAGATTCCGCACGACCGTGACGGCTTTCAGAAAGATTTCGGGCATCGTGACGGCTGAACCGATATTTAAATAAACGCCGCCGCCGTTTAATTCTTTGACGATCGAGCAAAACAACTTAAAGTCGGTGTGCGAAGTTGCGCCCAAAGCGGCACCGTCGCAACTGCTGTGAAAATGTCCGATGTCCGCGCCGATCGTGAGATGTGCGGTGAACGGAATTTTGTTTTCAAAAGCGGTACAAAGCAATGATTTATCAGCGTTTGGCGGATTTGCCCCGGCAACTTCCCTGCCCATTGCTTCACCCAAACCGATGTTATTTTCGGCGCCGTGTTTGGCAGCTGCATTGAGGATCTCGCCCGTTTCACGCGCCGCGCCGAAATCGCCTGTGCCGAGCGTCGCGTCAACATCTTCAGAAGTAAAACCGACAAGCGCGATCTCGCAATCGTGAACCAGCACCGAGCCGTTGGCGGCGATCGCCGAAACAAAACCTTTTCGCATCAAATCAATCAGAATCGGCGCAAGTCCGGTTTTGACAACGTGCCCGCCGATGCCCCAAATAATTGGTTTATTCAGATCTTTGGCGCGGCGAATCGCCGCTGCGATCTCGCGCAAAGATTTGACAGCTAAAATGTCCGGCAGCTTATCAAGAAAATCCCTGAGCGATTCGTTGCCCTCAATGGAGCGCGCAAAATCGTTGACCGTCACCTTGCTCGGACGCGACGCGAGTTCGTAGGTGTTGATCTTCTCTAAATCTATCGGCTGAATATTTTCGTAGATGGACATTTTTTTGATGTTCCGAAGTAACGTCTTCCGAACGTGATTTCCACTAATTATTGACCTCGAAGGTAATTGAGTAGGTCTTTGGTCTTTGGTTTTTGATTTTTGAAAGAAATTGCCGATTGGCGTTGAATTTTTCACCTTTCCGCATCTGTTTCCGCAATCTTGATAAAAAATCAACTGGTTTCCATTGAATAAAACCAAAAACCAAAGACCAAAAGCCCAAGACCTCCTCAGCTACCCTCGAAGATGATGAAAGTTTTCTCACGGCTAAAGTCGTCACTTTGGAACCTTGAACGCTGATTATCACACAAAAAAAGGGAAAAGGCACAGACCTTTTCCCTTGAATTTCAGATAATATTGGCCGTTACCTTTCATCAGCGATAAAATCAGCGTCGCTGACATTATCCTGCACGTTCAGCACGATACTCGGAATCTGGAAGGTGTATTTCTTCGAGATGACCGAAACGACGTATGTTTGACCAACCGTCAAATTATCGATTTGGTAATTACCGAATGTTGCCGTCCTGACGTATCGCGGTTCGGTCAGATCGCCGCCCGAGATCATCACGGTCGCATTGCGGATACCGCTTCCGTTTGCCGTCAACACCCGTCCGCTGATCGAAACATTCGCCGCCGTCGGTGCCAGATTACCGGCTGCCCATTGCGAGAAGTTCATGACACCCTGTGCCGTTGCCGTATTAGTCGCGGCATTGACCGTTCCGCCCGCAAAGACCGCCGTCGTGCCTTCACGACGCAAGACCTGATAGCCGGTTTCCAGTCCGACAACATCCTGCGGATCGAGATAGGTGTAGGAAATATCCGCCGTCAAATTGCCCGTTTCGGTGACAGTCCAATAACGCGAAGCAGATTGCAACGGATCGCTTCCGGCAAGGAAACCATCCGTGACGGTCACGGTCAATGATGACGGGAAGGTTCCAGCCGTCACATTCGCGGTAAATGGCGAATATTCAGACGGAAATCCGAGGTTCTCGGTCAACGATCCATTCGGCGTTGTGCCGACCGGATAAATAAATGTTCCGGTCGCGCAGTAGTCTTTGGTAACATTACCGACAATGTAATTGTTGGTGCTGGCGCCGACGACCGTTGCATTACAGCCGAGTGTCAACGTGAACGCTCCCGTATTGACGATGCCGCCGAGTGTCAGCACGCCATTGGTCGAAACGTTTCCGCCGAGCGTCGAGCCGCCCGAAAGATCGAGATTCGCATACATACCCGCCGGAATCGTCCCCGCGCCGACCGTGTAAAGGTTCGGAGTTGACGAAGCCGGATTGGTCGAAGTATTGCCAATCGCATCCGCCGCACTGACATAGTAAGCGACCGCACTGCCCAACGAAACGCCCGGTGTTGCGCACAACCAGTCGTTGCCCATATCCGGGTTGCAGGTTACTGTTCCCGGTGCTCCGCCGTTGACCGAGTAGAAAACCGTCACCGTGTTGACCGCGACATTGTCCGTCACAGTCACGGTAAAGGGTCTCAGACTGGTATTGGTCGTACTTGTCAGCGGCGTGTAGTTAGCGATCACCGGCGCGATCCCGTCAACATTATTGATCGTCAGAACAGCCGTTGACTGTCCACCGAGAACCGCACCGCCGCCGGGAGCTGAAACCAGCAGATTGACGGTTTCCGCAATATCGTCAACCGCATCCGTGCAAAGCGAGACCGGGAACGTCTTGCTTGTATCGCCCGCCGCAAAGTTGAGCATGCCCGAAGTCGAAACATAATCGCCGCCGCTGCCGCAGGTTCCGGCCGTTGCCGTGCCGCCCGCGACGGTTGCGTAATTGACCGAAACAGCGTTTGCCGTGCCGCCAGTCCGATTTACCGTAATGGTCGCCATCGTGCCTTCGTTGCCGTTGTAGGTCGCCGAACTGAACTGCAGTGTCGGAACGGTTTCGTTATCAATGATGTTCAGAACCGCCGTATTCTGCGTACCGAGAATGACCGGTGCCGTCGGACTGGTAACAGCCAGATTGACCGTTTCGTTGCCTTCAAAGAGCAGATCCGAACAAACCGTGACATCAAATGTCTTCGATGTGTCGCCCGCCGCAAAACTCAG
>JANPDZ010000456.1:0-3130 GCA_031431735.1 Acidobacteriota bacterium
CGAGTTTTTGAAGGGCTCGTCAGCCATCGCAACCAATTTTTTCAAAATCGTTTTAGCCGTGTTTTGAACTGCCGTTCCGACGCTCGCCGTGGTCAACGAACCGCCGTGAACGGGCGTTGCCGGAAAATCCGAATTACCGAGTTCAAATTTTACTTTCTCGATCGGTAAACCGAGCGTGTCGGCGGCAATCAACGCAATCGTCGTGTAAGTTCCGGGTCCCATATCGCTGGCGGCGGCTTGAATCAGCACGGTTCCGTCGGCATTTAAAACGACTTTTGCCGAACTCGGAGCCTGATACGCGCCCCACGTCCCGCTCGCCATGCCCCAACCGACCCAAAAATTGCCGTCGCGTGTCGAACGCGGGATCGGATTGCGTTTTGCCCAACCGAACTCGGCCGCTGCTTGTTTATAACATTCGCGAAGTTCTTTACTTGAAAAAGGTTTCCCGTTGTCGGGGTCTTTTTCGGCATAATTAATAAGGCGCAGTTCGAGCGGATCAATTTTGAGTTCATACGCCAATTCGTCGAGGGCGCATTCGAGCGCGAACATTCCTGTGACCGCGCCGGGCGCACGCATATAGAGCGGCGTCGGCAGATCGAGTTTAGCAAGCTTGTAAACGGTCTCGACATTCGGACAGGCGTAGAGCGATTTTGAAACCGATGCCGGATCTTCTGTATAATTTTCGTAAGTCGAGGTATTGCCGATCGCTTCGTGAATGATCGCCGTTAATTTGCCGTTCTTTTCGGCGGAAAGTTTGACCTTTTGCCAGGTGTACGGGCGATAGCCGTGTCCGGTGAACATCTGCCTCCGCGTGTAATTTAATTTGACGGGACGATTTAATTCACGGGCGGCAAGCGCCGTCAGCATCGGGTAATAATTCGGACGCAAGGACGCGCCGAACGCGCCGCCGACAAATGGCGAGATCACTTTGACCTTTTTCTGGTCAATGCCGAAAACCGAGGCGAGATGACCTTTGACATTGTTGACCCATTGTGTTTTGTCGAATATTGTCAGGTCGCCGTTTTCCCAGACGGCGATTGCGCCGTGCATTTCCATCGGGTTATGATGTTCGATCGGGATTTCATATTCGGCCTCGATCTTGACGGGCGCATTTTGAAACGCTTCCGCCGGATTGCCGCGCGGTTTTTCCGCCTTTTCGCTTGCCGGAACAGCCGTTAGGCGGGCTTTGTCAAAATCGGTCGCGGGCGTTTCGGCTTGATAATTTACTTTGACGAGCGACGCGGCAAAGCGCGCCTGCTCGAAAGTTTCGGCAACGACGAGTGCGATCGGTTGCAGATTAAAAACTATTTCGTTTGACTGCAAAGGTCGAAACGGTTTGCCGTCCATTCCGATATTGTCGTTGTCTTTCGGGTCTGTAAAGGCGAGCTTCGGCGCGTTTTCGTGCGTGAAAACTTTCAATACTCCGTTGGCTTTTTCCGCTTCTTTCGCGTCAATCGAGGTTATTTTTCCCTTCGCGATCGTGCTTGTCACAATGTAGCCGTGCGCCGCGTTTTTGACAGGGAATTCAGCCGCAAAAGTTGCCGCGCCAGTCACTTTGGCGCGTCCGTCAATTCGTTTCGTTGGTTTTCCGATTAATCCAGACATATTTTTTGAGGGATGAAGGATGAAGGATGAAGGATGAAGTAAGAGATTTAATTCATCCCTCATCCCTCTGCCTTCATCCCACAGCCAAATCCTCCGTCAACAGCTTTTTTCAATGCGCGGACAATTGCGCGTTTTGCCAAAGTGATCTTGTAGGCATTATGTTCCAAGGCGCGCGCATCTTTCAAGGCGGCTTCGGCGGCGCGTTTAAAAGTCGCGTCATCCGCTTTGGCATTTGTTAAAATCTTCTCGGCTTCAGTCGCTCGCCACGGTTTATGCGCGACGCCGCCGAGCGCGATTCGAGCCTGTTTGATCGTTTTGCCGTTCATCTCCAGCGCGACCGCGACAGAAACGAGCGCGAAAGCATACGACGTGCGGTCACGAACTTTTAGATAATATGAATTTTTCGCGAAGTTCGATTTTGGGATTTCGATCGAGGTTATCAATTCACCTTGGTTTAAGTTATTGTCTTTTTCGGGCGTGTTTTCGGGCAGAAGGTGAAAATCGGCAAACCGGATCGCACGTGTTTTTCCGTCTATGCTTTTAACATTGACAACCGCATCGAGTGCGGCAAGCGCGACGCACATATCTGATGGATGCGTTGCGATACATTTTTCGTTCCAGCCGAGAACAGCCGAAAACTGGTTCAAACCACCGAGCGCGTCACAACCCGAACCGGGCGCACGTTTGTTACAGCGCGTCGCTGTATCGTAAAAATAAAGACAACGCGTGCGCTGTAATAGATTTCCGCCGTTGGTCGCCATATTGCGAATTTGCGCCGACGCGCCCGACAAAATCGCTTGCGAGAGAATCGGATAATTTTCACGGATCAGCGGATGATTTGCCGTCTCCGAATTTTTCGCGGTCGCGCCGATCGAAACTCCGCCGCCGCTTGTTTTTTTGATCTCTTTCAAAGCGAGCCGCGAAACATCCACCAAAACAGAAGGTTTTTCGATATTTTCCTTGATCAGATCAATCAGATTTGTGCCGCCGCCAAGGAATTTGGCACGTGCGTCCATTGAAATTTGCGAAACGGCGTTTGATTCGTTCGATGCGCGAAGATATTTGAATTCATTCATTAGACATTTTTCCTAAATAAGTTTAAGGAGTAGCAAACTTTAAGGGCCGAGTTGTTCGTTTCAAATTCACTATTGCTGAAACCAGTTTCCACATCTTTTCATAGTTTTTGTGTTTGCCTCGATATTGTTCTTTGCAAATCCGAAATATTTTACAATACCTTCGCCAAAATTAGATTTGAAAAATTGATTTTTGACCTTGATGTTATTGGCTTTGTAAATATAGGCTAAAACAACATTTATAATTAAAATGGGTTCCGCATTTTCCAGAAGCCTTTTTAATTATTTTCAGATTTTAGACTAATTTTTCAAGCCTTTTGTTTTCAACAATTCTATTTTTCTGTTTCGCTCAAAATTGGCGAAGGTGTTGTTAAGGAACGTGTAAAAAATAAGTTATAACGATATAAATAAAAAACTAACGGTTCAGAGTCGGGCTACTGCCCGACTCTCGC